>CAZOEM010000531.1:0-2587 GCA_964578735.1 uncultured Halobacteria archaeon
TGTGCCAGTGCGTAGACGATGACCAGACCGCTATCCCGCGCCGGTGTGTGTTTGCTTGCCTTGCCGGACAAAGAGATAACTGCCCACCGCCTCTGGTAGGATATTGAATCTCGAAGGCGGCGGTGGGTTCTTTATATTTTATTGCCTGTTCTTACAGCATTTATAGCAAGCAAATTCAGTCGAGATTGTGGCTTTATTGTTCTCTTAACAGGGTCAAGGAAAAGTATGTTTTGCTTTACCAAAAAAGTTAATAAATCAAGGTCCATACTATCCGTATATTTTACCTCTTCAACAGGAGCAAAGATCGCAAGCATATCAATAATGTTGCCCTTTTTCTCTTTATTTCGTGCCAAAAGGAATATAAGCCTGCTTATTTCGGCTTCAAGCATTTCTGCTGCTTTTTCCGCTATATTCCCACTGCCGAATTTTGTATTCGCCAACTCAACCAAATAACCCGGCTTTCCACCGCAGTATTCCAACGCCAACGCCTTCTCATCATCAGTAAAATCATGCCCCTCTAGAAACGAGGTGGTCACCTCATAATCAAAATCATCCACCAGTAGATACCTGCACCGCCCCACTAGCATTGCCTCGCTATAAACCCGCTCGATGAATAGCGAATCGGAAGTCACCACGAACACGTGTGCCAAATGCTTCTCTTTCGTCAGGTCTATGAAAAAGTTGAACAGTTCGTAAATAAGCAATCCATTCACCTTCACATCTCCTATCTTCTGTAATTCATCTAAAATCAGAACGGGTTGCTTCCCCGTACTTTTCACGGCTTCAAAAACTTTTATTATATATGAGAATGCGTTCTTCGGCTTCTTATCTCTGAAAACAAAATCTAAAAACTCCCGGGTTATTGGTATCCCGGCAGCTTTCGTAACAGAAGAAACAAGTTCTTTCAGCGTTTCTTTCCTACTCGTTTCCTCTAGCTCCATCTCAAACAACGATTCAACAAACTCATCATAACTCGCTAAGAGCTTAGTCCTGAGGTTTATGTAAAAGCTAACGTATTCCTCCGGCAATTGCTTTATCAGATGGTTGATTAATTCTGTCTTTCCGCTGTTTATCGGGCCGTAGATAAAAGTAATCAGGGTTGGCTCCGTGTTGAGTATGTTCCTTATCGCTTTTATTTCCTTCTCACGGTTGTGAAATTCTATGCCTCTCATAATTTTTACCTCATGTATCTGATACTGCACTATGCTTTGCCAATTGTTAAAGGTTAATCTTTCTTTATAATGGTTACATTTATGGGGACATAAAAATTTGCCGGGATTTTTATATAGTATAACTACTTCATTAACAATGTAGAAGGAGCAGAGGTGATGATAGTTCTAAAAGTCATAGCATCCAAATGATCGATAGGGGGATATTTTCATGAGTGTAGAACGATTAATGCTAAAAATCAATGCAGGGCCAGAAGTTGATTACGAGAAACTTGCAGATATTTCTCTGCAATTAAAAGAGAATCTATTGGAATTGGATGTTGAGACAGTTGACCTTGTTGGCGAAGGAAAGGTACCAGTAGATGCTAAGGCGGGCGAGCCTGTAATCTGGGGTACACTGCTATTGACCCTTTCAGTTGAAGCTTTAAAGGCGGTTATCAGCTATATCCAATCCTGGCTAGGTGTAACGGGCTGCCGCAGCGTAGAACTTGAGATTAGCGGTAACAAATTGAAAGTGACGCGCATCTCATCTAAGGAACAACAGCACCTAATTGATACATACATAGCAGTCGTAGGTAATGGTGATCGCAGATGACAGGGGAGCGTTTCGCACTTATTATTGCCAATTACCAATACGATGACACGTACTTCCAGAAATTGGTTGCTCTGGCTCATGATGCGGAGGCGCTGGTGCAGGTGCTGAAAAATCCGGAATTTGCCAATTATCAGGTAACAACGCTGATCAATGAGTCGGCTGATACTATCCGTCGAAAGATTGCGCATTTTTTCGCAAATAAAACCTGTGATGATTTGCTATTGCTATATTTTTCGGGTCATGGTGTCCGGGATAATAGTAGAGGACGTTTGTGGCTCTCAGTGAAGGATACTGAGCACAATATTTTGAGTGGTACCGCTATCCCTACTACATTCATTACTGACGAAATGGAGAGTTCAAATTCACATCGGCAGGTATTGATCCTTGACTGCTGTAACAGTGGTGCATTTGAGCGCGGGATGAAAGGCACGCCTGGTAGCAGTGTTGGCACATGTTCTGCATTTGAGGGAAAAGGTAAGGGGCGGTTCGTAATGACAGCTACCGACTCGACCCAGTTTGCCTGGGAAGGGGATCAGGTGACAGGAGAAGCAAAGAAGTCGGTGTTTACTCATCATCTTATCAAAGGTCTTGGAGGTGAGGCAGCCAATGATAAGGGGTGGATCACATTTGACAGTTTGTACGACTATGTATTTGAGCATGTGGTGGAGGAAACGCCCAAACAAATCCCATGCAAATGGACGTACAAGGAAAAAGGAACAATAGTCCTCGCCAAGAACGCTGTGGTAAAAAGGATTCCATTGTCCCTGGAATTGTTGGATGCCATTAAGAATCCCTTTTCTAAAGTGTGTGTGGGGGCTATTGC
>CAZOEM010000532.1:0-2570 GCA_964578735.1 uncultured Halobacteria archaeon
TGATGAATATTTCGTGGCTCAATCCATTCACTTGCGTTGCGGCCCAGTATCCCATCCCCTTGGCTTCACTACAGCCTGTTACCAGACTGGATGCAAGGTTCAGTTCTAAGGTGGCGGCTAACCTTTCCTTAGGTTGGATTTGCACCAACTGGATATTATGAATTTTGCTCGGCACACTCATGTTTGATCCCCTTTAAAAATCAAAAGCCTAAAGCTAGTCACTGTTTTTTACCAATGCCCAATATCAACCCCCCCCCATACATTGTCTAACAATGGAATTTTGGCATACAAATTTGTCTTGTAATACAAAGCCTCAACAGCAAATGCAAGTTCCCATGGTTTTAATCCATAAGAGAAATCGAATCTTTTTATTACTGCGGGCGATAAATTCACATCATTAAATAATTGCAGCATTTTCTCTTTGCTTATAGGTCTCCAGTATCCATAGAGCTTTATATTATCGGGATCATGACATCTTTTTGCATTAAACCAAGTATCAGAGGGTGCGATTATAACAACATATCCATTCTTTTTAGCGAGATGTTTATGGGCATTGAGACAGGTTAATAATTCTCTGCCTTTAAAATGCTCTAATAAACCACTACTTATAACGAGGTCGTATTTTTTGTCGTGGTGCAAATCAAACAAATCATCTTGAACAAACGAACAGTTGCTTATACAACGCGTCTGAAATAATTCCTTAGCGAGTTTTAGCGAGTTTTCTGTATAATCGAGTAAAGTAACACTCTTTGCGACCTGAGAAAATAATAGAGATAGTGATCCCGTTCCACAACCAACTTCGATGGTGTTCAATCCAGTTAAATTGATGTGCTTTTTAATTTCATAAAACGACAACAGATTAAACCGAGTTATTTTATCGCTAACACCATAGGTTCATATGTAACTCAGAAAAGATCGGAAAGAGCTGCTTTTGATCCTTTTTGGTAGAAAGGTTTAAATATTATGATGTTATGATGAGCTAAGGGTGAACCTATGGGCTAACACGATGTGTTTTCCATAATGTGTCCCAACGATTTTTATTTTCATCCATTTTTCTTTTCGCCCACAGCAATTAACCATCCAGTTAATCCGAAACGTTCACTAAGTTTGCCCATTAATCTATCAAAAAAATATTAAGGGTATATTAATTCTAATCCTCCTATAAATAATTTTAGAAATAATAGAAGCTCCTACATGGCTATATTTAACATTAAACTCGCAATGATTCATGCGGGGAAACAATTTATTCTTATCAAAAGAATGGAGATGTCCACGCGGAACGAATCTTTTTCCACAATGAGAGCATACGATTTCCATTAACTCTTCCTTATCTGGAACAGAAACTACAATTCTACCATGTGGCTTTAAAATTCGATTCATCTGTTTTAAGACCTTTTCATAATCCTTTATATGTTCTAAAACCTCAGAGCACATGATTATGTCTATCGATGAATCTTGTAAAGGAATGTTCGTTGAATCTCCGTGTATCTGTGTCACACCGAGTTTTTTTGCCCTGCTCTTAAATTTAGCAAGCCTATTTTTAGAAAGATCCAATGCCACACCTTTATGCCCTTTTTCTGCAAGCATGCATATTAATTCTCCATTTCCACAACCTATATCAAGCACCTTTTTGCTCCCTTTTGGCACTTTCGAACTCAGCATCCTGTATCTAAGCTCTTCTATGCGTCTTGTGGTTTCAGAGATTTTACGCAGTGCATCTTGCTCGTAGAATTGTTTATCGTTCATTTTTATATTATATGTCCTCTAACACATATTCCAATTGTCTTATAAGTTTCATCATACTAAATCCTCATAAACCTTCTGTAAAATCTTAGCTGACTTATCCCATGTGTAATTCTCCGCAACAGTTTTCCTAGCGAGGCTGTCCCCCAAATCAATCATAGGACTTTATTGGTAACTACTCACCCCGGTGTCAATCTCATAGAACCTATTGAAGGAATAAATGGAGACCCTCTAAACGCATCGGGAATAGCATCGAGGACACGACACCCGTTCTTCCGCGCTGTAGAGATATACCCACGAATAGCACAGAACACATCCGCCCCTTCAGCAGTTCGGAAGGTGCCTGACACTTTCTGTTTCACTTTCATCATACGTACATCTCGCTCAGCCTGATTGTTGTCAAAAGGCACACTAAAGTCGTACATAAATGCCCACACTTCCTGTTTGTGTTCCTTTAAGCGGTCAAGTAGATTTTTGGGCGGGGATTTTTTCTGCCCACTCCTGCCCGTATTGCTCGTAGACGAATATGGTGTCACGCAAGTGGTGAGCATTGCAGAGACTGTGCTTTAGATCGTCGTATCCAAAGTAGGGACTCCAGTGATCATGCACCGCAGTCCTCCCAAACTCGGGCAAAATCCCTATCGCGTCCATCGCCTCCCTGCCACGTTTCCGATGCACATTATAACACGTCAGATAGGGTGTACAGGCAACATGCAGCCAGTTCAATTTGTTCTCCACCTGCAAACCCGTTTCATCGAAGTTGACTACATCAGCGTTTATCAACTGCTCTTTAATCGCATCGTTAGCGGTTTTTACGCACTCTGCGC
>CAZOEM010000533.1:0-2570 GCA_964578735.1 uncultured Halobacteria archaeon
TCCGTCAACTAAACCATCAAAATATTTAAAATCCTGATTATCTGCGTTCATCTGCTTTAGTCCGATTATCAAAAATTATGCTTTCTTGAGTACCGTAATGTACCGATTTAAACTTTTATGTACACGGTACACATACGTTTCAAGGACACGAAAAGAATGTCCCGGAGAACGTGAATACGGGAAATTCGAGACGACAACCGCTTTCCCGCCGGGATTAAGCAAGCGATGTATTTCAGTTAATGCAACCGGGAATAAGCGTTCTAATGACGGTGCAAAGCCCGACCGGGCTATTAAAGAAGACCTGCCGTAAGGCATGTCCGTTGCAATCGCATCAATGCAATTATCCTTTAATGCCGTCTTAGATGCATCCCCTACAATTAGATCACCGGCCAGTCCATAAGAGTTCAAGTTTTCTGCTGCTCCTCGCACCATCTGCTCCTGCACATCTAGCCCGATTACCCGCGCCCCAATCATGCCCGCTTCTATTAATAGCCCGCCAGTGCCGCAGAAAGGGTCAAGAAAAAGCTCGTTCTCTTTTATGCCACTGAGATTAACCAGAGCACGCGCAACTTTTGGTAGTATGACGCCGGGCGAGAAGAAAGGTCTGAACTGAGGTTTCCTCGCCTCATATCGCTTCTTATCCGTTGAATGCAAAAGCAAACAGAAGAAGCAAGTTCGTTCTGTTAACAGCAGCACAAAAGTGTTTGAGGGATTGGATAGATTTACTTTATAACCCTTCCCTTTTATTAGTGCTCCCACTTGCTCTATTAGTGTTTTTTTCTCTGGATAAGAGCTGTTTTTCGGTACACGAACAGCGAATGTGCTACCTGTTTCCATGAACTTGTATACAGTTGCGTTTTTAACCATCGCTAGTATCGCGTCCTCCTCCGGCTCACTCATGCCGTTCACTTCGTATATCCGGTGCGTCATCCCCAACCGATTAGCTAGAACCGTGAGCGTTTCCGGTCTGATTTGTGCATCAATCACTAGTATACCTTTTAAGAACATTTCCGCATCGTAAACGATACGTAACGCATTTAAACACGCTAAAACCTCGCCTTTCGGCAGTGTATCATGCTCGCCCGAGAGTTCAAAAGCAAGTAGCATTTTCAGTCTTTTAGTATTTATATAACACGAGTAAAAAAACACGAGATTTTACAAGATTTACACAACACTTTTTCTTTTTTAGAAAAGAAAACCTGTGCTAAAAGAAAAGCTCATAAGTTCTTTTGTAAAGCCTTTCTTTCTAAGAAAAGGTTTGTGTAAATCTGTGTAATCTCGTGGTCTGTTGACATGGAAGTTGCATCGCGGATTGCCTTTTCGGCGACCCCATCCATTCGGGGTAATATGGAAAGGTTTTTCATCTCGTCAAATAGAAAAAGAGAAATACTTTACAAAAAGGAAACTATCTTAGAATATGGGTATAGAGATATAAAATAAATTTTATGAGATAGAGGGAGGGGAAGGAAAAATGGTGATAGAAATAGAAGACCTTAGACATGGAACAGAGCTTTTGAAGAATGGTTTCGCATCCTTACAAAAGGGGGGTGTGATAATGGACGTAACAAGTGCAGAGCAAGCCGGAATTGCAGAAGCGGCAGGTGCTATTGCTGTTATGGCGTTGCATGCTGTCCCGGCGGATATAAGAAAGGCGGGCGGTGTAGCAAGAATGGCTGACCCTGTGGTCATCTCAGAGATCGTTGATACCGTTACGATACCGGTGATGGCGAAATGCCGTATAGGTCATTTTGTAGAAGCGGAGATACTGGAAGCGTTGGGTGTTGACATGATTGATGAATCGGAGGTCCTAACACCGGTGGACACGCATCACGTGGACAAAAGAAAGTTCACCGTGCCTTTTGTATGTGGAGCTCGCAGTTTAGGTGAAGCATTGAGGCGGATAGAAGAGGGGGCGGCGATGGTGAGGACAAAAGGCGAAGCCGGCACGGGAGATGTCAAGGAAGCTGTTCGACATATGAAATTGATTATGGGTGAGATAAGATCGCTAAAAGGTAAAGAGGAAGAGGAGTTAAAAGATGCCGCAAAAGAGTTGAAAGTATCAATAGGATTGGTGCAAGAGACAGCGGAATTGCAACGGTTACCGGTGGTTAATTTCGCTGCGGGCGGTGTAGCAACACCTGCAGATGCTGCACTTATGATGCAACTCGGAGCGGACGGTGTTTTTGTCGGCTCTGGTATATTCAAATCGAGCGATCCGGAAAAGATGGCATCGGCAATTGTGGATGCTGTAAACAACTATAATGATCCAAAGCGACTGGCGGCAATTTCTAAAGGCTTGGGGTCACCAATGAAAGGAATAGAAGTGAGTACACTGGCAGAAGAGGAGATGCTGCAAGTGCGCGGGTGGTGAGGTGTCAGCCCATCTATTGCCGCTGCACCCACATCATATCTCGCAAAGGTAGTATCGGCAATGCCTACTTTCTTCCTTTCTTCTAATACTATTAGTCAGTCCACACAAGCCAAAGCCCTAAATGGGCATGCATTCACGCACACCTCACAACGGATACATTTATCCTCTTCCAGCTCTATCTGCCACGATTGATTAAACT
>CAZOEM010000534.1:0-2567 GCA_964578735.1 uncultured Halobacteria archaeon
TCGAGGAGATTAATAGAAAAATGTCCGTGTTGAGCTTAACGTGAACCTATGGGTTCGGCGAGCTGATAATACGATAGCCGCCCATCCCACCCGGGATTAAAAGTAAAGAGTCAAATTCTGGCTCTGTTCCATCAATAATTGTTCTCTCCACCGGTTTGGTCTGGCTGATATTAACTCGCATATATCCATAATAGAAATTCACGTCTTCACCTAGAATAACCGAGCTTGAAGGTCCTAAGAACCTAGGGTTGTACAGTCCATCTCCATTGTAGTGCTTTACTGTATTATTAGTAATTTGTCGAATATTACCCGTGTTGGTATTGACGCTATAAATGTCCCATACTGGCCAACCACGTAGAGTCGTCCTGTTGTCTCGATCTGAATAAAATACGATCATTGATCTATCAGGAGGCCAATCGGGCTCTTGATCTATGAAGTCTCCACTCGTAAGTTGCTGGACAACAATTATATGAATAAAGCGGTATTTTTTGGCACCATCCAGTCGCCAATTTAGCCGCACCCGGTTCACCATAAGTAGGAAGAACCCTGCTCGGAACATCTAAACCGCCTCCCGATTCATGATACTCATTGCCGATACAACAAGAAACAAAGTGTGCACAGTCATAGCCCGTCATGCTCGTAATATTCGTTCCCTGCTCTAAAGAGATATATGTGCCCGGGGTATCCCAGAAATATCCATCGCTGCAAACTTCATCCCAATATTTTTGTGCGTAATCATACGCTGCTTGGCGGTTATATGTGGTCAGCAGAGAAGCTGCAGCTGGACCACTCACATCCAAAGGAGTCCTGATTGTTGCGAAGAATTCATAGCCTCTACGCTGACCATCAATAAGGTAGCGGCCATCAATTACCCCTTCTACATATTTTTCATTGTCTTTAGTTGTGTGTCCTGCATTGTATGCGGATAGAGTGCTTTTTAAAATGTCTTTATATACGTCATCATAACACACCATATGGTCTTCTATGCGATTGTGTTGGATTCTAAGGTATCCGGTCCCATATTTTATATTCAAGTCGGGATCTAAGCCATCATTTTGCCATTCCTCATCAGTTCCTGTATATACATTCCCTGTAAATTCCTTATACGTGTCGATGGATGCAATATGTGACACTTGCATGTAGCCAATGTCAAATTTATCAGGATCCCTATCGGGATATTGTGAGTATTCAAAGAAATCGCTTTCCTGTCTAATAATTGCCATTATAAAGCAGGGACTTACTTCATATTCCTTTGCATATTTCGTAACATAGAGAAGTACTTTTTTCTCTTCATTTCTCAATTTAGCTTCGTCCAGCTCATATTCGCCTTGGTAATTAAAAGCATCCGTCCCTAGTGCTGAAGTGGATATGGACTTTACAGAGTAATTTTCAAAAGGTTCTATTAATGGACAATAGTCAGTATCTGAACCTATCCCTATATCACCTTTATAAGGGATATCATAATACCGACATCAAATCCTTCTATTTTGTTGCCAGTAATTCTGTTACTAGAGCTATATAATGTTATGCCTGCACGAGTATAGTTCCCCTTTATGACATTATTAATGATCGTGCTGTTTGAAAAGGCCTAACCTATGAGAATACCACGACTCTCATAACCCCTCTCCGAGCAGTTTATTGTATTATTAGCGAGGATATTGTACCCCTCCGTCCCCAACAACGTCCAGAAACCCGCCCATTCTAAGTGAGATGTCAATACTATCAACTTTATTGTTACTAATATTGTTATATGATCCATCTTCCAAGCAAATATTCTCACTAATGATGTTTTCAGAAATTTCAGAATGATTTGCATAGTATATCTTAAGGGGAGAGAAGCCAATACTTAGGCCATGAGGTTCTTCTGGACATCCAAGTCTTATCCTCCCTTCAATCTCAAATCCACGTATCTTCACATAATCAGCAGTGATAAATACAGTGTCACCTAACTCTATAGGATAAATAAGCGTTTTCTCAGCACCATACTCCGATTGAATTATTAAACTTTTATTCACTCATATATTTCCAACATGTGTTCCATCTCCTACAACTATTATATCGCCAATACTTGCAGCATCAATTGCCGCCTGAATCGTTGAATAGTCATCAGGGACGTGAAACGTAGATGCAGAGGCGGTGCTAATGAAAGCACCTAAAAATAAAAACGCTACGCAGATCACAAACATTCCAATCAATGCTTCTCTCTTCATTTTTTCAATCACCTTATTCTATTTCTCATTAACCCCAAGCCCCAACCTCTCCACCCCGCTTTGAAAAGCGGGACATCCTCATTGAACTTTTTGGAGCGATCTCTCTACTTGCATCATAAAATATCCAAAAATTCTTCTACCGTTAAACCTGCCTCCTTTATTATGGCTCTTAAAGTTCCTCTTGCTATCTCCGGATGGTCAGGAACTGTTAACGGCTTTCGATAGAGATGTCTCAAATGCACATGACTTCCCTTCTGGTCTCGAACATAATATCCAATCTTAGATAGTGCCTTGATAACATCCTTCCCAGAAGTCACAGGCAGTTTCATTATATATGCACAGCCACAAAAGCCTCCT
>CAZOEM010000535.1:0-2559 GCA_964578735.1 uncultured Halobacteria archaeon
CACGGGCTCTAGGCTGATCATTATTGGGCTCTTCATCCTTTTGAAGTCATCTTCTCTTTATCTACGTTAACGGAGTTCTTTTTCAATTCGTTCAATCGCTTCCTCGCTCAGATAAAACAAAACAAAGCTAAGAGGAGACATCTCGGGGATAATATCTGAGTGAAATAAAACAGACAAATATTTGTCTTTGTTATCGGGGAAAGATCGATTCAAAATCTCAACCCCCCAAGAATAGCAATAAACAATGCGGCTGCTATTATGTCCGCAGTAGACCCTGGATTTATCCCGTCCCTTATCAATTCCTCATCGAATTCCTCTATCTCCTTAAGCTCGTATCCACCCGTTACAATCGCTTTTGCCCTCCCTTTCACGTATCTGCTCGTTTCCGCGCCAAATGCCATTTCGACAAACGTATCCTCCGTCTCAGAAAGCAACCACAGATACGCATGTGATATGGCTTCGTTTATGTTTCCCGTATCGGCGGAATCATTTAGATGCTCTGCACACCCGAAAGTTTTCTCAAATCCTCCTACCAATTCACGTGAAATCAAATCATAAGATGCGGAAATAGTAAGTACATCATACAGCGATAATCCTTTTTCCTTTAGCTCGTTTAGCGAGTCTTCCGCCATAACATCTAATTCGGGCACCTCTCTTCTCACTTTTACTTTGCCCGTTGAAAATGCCCTGTAAACTTCTATTGCATCATCCACGTCGGTGTTCCGCATGAGTTCATCCGCTTTTCTCCGTATCTCTTGCAGGTCGCTACGCTCACAAGCGCCCGCCGCCATCGTTAAGGGCATAAGCAATAGTAGCGCACCAAAATGCGTATTCCCTCCTCGCTGCCACGTCATACTCTCTTCTACGCCCGCTCTTATCAATTCTCCCACATCCAAAACACCCACAGCCGCTTCTCTTAAAACCGGATACAGCGCAACCGAAGAAGCGATAAAATGCTCGTAGCTCGTATCTGTGAAATTGTGTGTCCGGTCAACGTTACCGGGCTTAGGATATGCAGATACTTCTAATAGCAAAGCCAACTGCGCGCTTCTTGCAATATAATCTTCGTTCATTTGGGGATTGGGATTTATCAGGGATCAAATATTTCCATTCTGAGTTCCAGATGATCTTTTAATAGCATTGGTAGACTCATGACCTCTTCTTCCGTTGTTATCATGATTTTTCATCCCACTTTTAATACAATTATCGAATACTATAAAAACCCCACGAGATTTTACACGACAGTTTTTCTTTTTGAACGTGTTTACGAGTGCAAGAGGTGTTTTTATCCCCCTTCGTTATCTACGAAGAGAATGACTGTTTTACCTGGGTCGCTATACCAGACGTTGAACCGGAATTGCCCCTGCGTTTTCACAAGCAATTTCCTCAGGTTTCTTCTCCGGTTTTGCGGCCATTACACCTTTGGCATAAGTTCTGAACATCAGAAAAGTTTATATACTTCTCAAAACCTAATTGTAATGATAAAAAATGAGTGAACTACCAATAGCACCGGTAACCAGATTAATTAGGAACGCTGGAGCAGAGAGAGTAAGTGAAGACGCAAGCCAGGAATTAATAAGGCTGTTAGAGGAAGAAGCCGAAAAAATCGCGGTAAAAGCCGTACACCTTGCAAGGCATGCTAAAAGAAAGACAGTAACAAGAGAAGACATCGAGGAAGCAACAAAATAAGCAATAGATAAAAGAAAATAGATGACGGGGGCTTTACTTAAACAACTTACCCTCCCCCTAATTTTTTTTGTCTTACGTTGAAAAAGGCAAGTTATAATAGTATAAAGTGGGTATGTACGCGAATGTTATGTTTAAGTTGGATGAGGTGAAGAGATAAAGTGGACTTAGATGAGTTACCGGGAGTTGGACCTGCAATAGCAGATAAATTACGTGAAGCTGGTTTTAATTCGTTAGAGGCGATAGCAGTAGCATCCCCTATGGAGTTGGTGGCAACTGCTGAAATCGGAGAAGCGACAGCATTAAAAATAATAACCGCCGCAAGGGAAGCCGCAGATATAGGCGGGTTTGAGACGGGCGATAAGATATTAGAAAGGCGACATAATATAGGCAAGCTGAGCACGGGCTCTAAATCATTAGATGAGTTAATAGGCGGTGGTTTAGAGACACAAGCGCTTACCGAGTTTTATGGTGAATTCGGAAGTGGGAAGACGCAAATAGCACACCAACTTGCAGTAAATGTGCAGTTGCCACCGGAAAAAGGCGGTTTAAACGGCTCTGCTATAATTATAGATACTGAGAACACATTTAGACCGGATAGAATCAAAGATATGTCAGAAGGCGCGGAACTAGATTACAACGATGTTCTTAAAAACATACATGTTGCACGTTCATATAACTCAAATCATCAGATATTACTGGTAGAAAAGGCGGGAGAGCTTGCAGAGGAACTAAAAGCAACCGAAAAGCCGGTGAGGTTAATGATTATCGACTCTGCGACAGCTCAGTTCAGAAGCGAATATGTAGGGAGAGGAACGTTGGCTGATAGACAGCAAAAGATAAATAGACACCTACATGACGCTCTTAAATTTG
>CAZOEM010000536.1:0-2555 GCA_964578735.1 uncultured Halobacteria archaeon
TATATAAGCTTTTTAATATCAAAATTGGTAAACTATTTACTGGGAGTTCCCTAATGGTAATCGAGTTCAGCGCCTCGTTTCAATAACATGCTTTCCCTGTTATAACCGTCTGGAATAGGTAATTCGCGGTTATATAGCGGTTTTGTATATTTGCCCGCCAGTTTCAGAAAAAGCAGGTAGGTGAGCTGTTCCTGGTAGTCGCCGTAGCCGACACCGTCATCTCGCAAAACGTCTGCGAAATACCACACTTTTAATATTATTGTTTCTCTGTTGGTCATTTTAGGGTATGTATTGTATAACTTCTAACTATTTAATTCAGTTTAGTTTAGTTTAGGACGCAGATTTACTCGGATTTACACTGATTTGATTTCTTCTGCGTTAATCAGCATCAATAATTTATTTTCTTGAACGAGGGATAGAGTATTTAAGGTATACGAGAATATAGAAATAATATGGGATCAATAGAAACCGTTGCCGAGGAAGTGATATTAACACAAGATAAAAAGTTTAGGGAACCTTTTTGAGAGATACGAGTTATCTTCAATTACAGGTAATCTCTCGGAGATTATTTCCCGGCAATTTTTATGGTATTTTCTGAAAGTCCATTCCAACCTGCGTGAAATGGTCATCTTCGGTAAGAATATCAGTAATTTGCAGCTCTGTCATCACCACCATTGTAGTCAAATCCGTAAAGGATATCCGCGGTTTGTCCCGAAACTTCATTCTCAAGCCTTTTGCTTTCTCGAATCGCTCTGCAGTAATACGTTCTAAACGCAGGTAACCCTTCTTAATAGCAAGGTCTATTATATCGAGCGAGTGCTTAGCTTCCTTGAATGGCACCCGTCGGAAAAGAAGTGTAAAAGTTTCGTCCAGGATATAATCCGTGGTGTAAAATAAACATTTCCTACTGCACATGCTAAGATATAAGTCTTTTATCTCCTTGTGTCTATGCTCCTTCTTATCCCGCAGAGCAAGCCAGCCCCATGTATCCATGAATAGTTTCACGGTTCAGTCACCATAGAGCTCACGATCAATATCTTTTGCTAAAGACCCGTGTGATACCCCACCTATATATTTCAGAATGGGATCTTTTTTAGGGTCTAAATCTTCCGCCTTCTCTTCCCTCTGCTCTCTTGCCAAAAGATAGCTAACGAAATCAAAGACTTCTGTGAGTTTATCCTCGGAGAGACGCCCTATTGATTCTTTAACAACATCTTCTAATACTTGTCGTTTATGCGAAGCATTTTTCATCTACCTTCTCACCTCTAATAATTACAAAATGGATGTTTATTGTTATATCATTATGTATCGAGAATTGTCAATATCTAAGATGATGGTTTATCTCTTCATAAAGTTGTTGATTCTTTTTTTTTGCAACAAGAAGAAAAGACAGCAAAGGAATTACGCAGTATGTAGAAGAGCTTTGACATCGGACGTAAAATTCCTGATTCTTACTATTCTGGGCATTACAACCCCAATTGAAATACCAAAACATCAGTGAATGGCAAAACAAACCTTTTTGCAAGCAAAAAGCGTTATTAACTACGGCTAAAAGATACCGCCGATAGTTAGGGCGACAACGGAGAAGCATTTTTGGTGGGGCTGCATAATGAAGTTATGTAGAATGAAAAGTGAGAAAAGCAACTGTATGTTTTAAATGCTATTGTTTTCTCAGTATTTCCAGGTGCAGATAAAATCTTAGAGGAAGGGGATAAAAAGATGGCGAAGAAGATGAAGAAGAAGGCAATAATGTGGAAAGTTTTGGGCTGTTTGGTTATGAGTGCGATTGTGATGTCTGCGGTTCAATCATTATTTATCTTCTCCGCTTCTGCGGTTCCTATAATTCCTTCTCCGGGTGTTGATACAGATAAATCGAGTATTTGTTGCGGCGATTATATCACAGTTAATGTGCCTGTCAAAAATCTAAAAAGTGTGTCGAAAACCGTTTCTGTACATATTGTGATTAAAGATCCAAAGGGGAATACGAAAGCAAGTACCGTAAAAACCGTAACAATATCAGCTCATGGATCAACAACTGTTACTGCTCGATTGAAGATTTCCAAGCCTTGTAACTACTTCGGTACTTATACCGTAAAGGCTACTGTGAAAGAAGGCTCCACCGTTCATGATACAGATACAACAACATTTAAAGTTAACGACTGTGAACCCGGATCCTGTCGGGTTTATGTTATAATAGAAGACCCGTGCTGTGTTGGATACCTGGTATATGTAGATAATGACTATCAATTTACAGAGGGCGGAGATGGAACTCCACCCGATGGCTACTGCGCGTTTTATGTAGATGAAGGGACGCATACGCTGAAGATAACCAAGAACAGTCGCTCTGCCTCGAAAATCATAAATTTCGAGTGTAATATTGTCTACCGCTGGGTCAGCATGCCAAAGAACTGGTGCGGTGATGGTGAGGCCTATGTTGAAATAAAGGACAAATACTGTAAAGGATACAGGGTCTATGTAGATGGTAAGTATAAATTTACTGACTTTAAAGTTTCAGTTGGTTTCTTTTTGATGAATAATCACATTTCCAAGAATAT
>CAZOEM010000537.1:0-2548 GCA_964578735.1 uncultured Halobacteria archaeon
ATGGGTGATGGGTGATGGGTGATGGGTGATGGGTGATGGGTAAATATTAGCTTTGGCATGGGCATTCATAACTTCGTATCCGGCACGTTCTCCTTATACGTCAGGCTCATTATCAAAAGCCTACTCAAAGTAAGAGAAAAGTTCCTCCCTGTCATCCTCTGAAAATTCATTAAAAACCACTCCGACATCATTTTTGGTTTGTATAACTTCAACATTCTTTTGCGGTAGCGACTCTCTGACGAAATGGAAAGGTCCAACGGTCTTAACGAATATCTTTACATCGTCGAATTTTTTTAAAAATCTTATATCACCACTACATTCTTTAGTCACGTACCATATAAAGATATTGTTTTTAATTTAACATCCTCCCGAGTTCTTTAAACATTGCGGGGTATCTCCTATTTGTATAGTTATATCAGGTTTGAGGTATTATGTTTAAGTTGTTAGTTTCTATTATTTCCTATTCCCATTTCTCTGAGAAGAACATCCCAATTGATTGTTTTAATTTGCCTCAATAATGGAAATCTCACTTACATGAATCCTCTCCAATGATTTTATGACCTCTTTATACACAGTTCTGGAGAATCCTTTCACATCTATGTCAAGATAGAAAAATGGCATGATGTAAGTTGTATCCAGGTATAACTCGTGGAACTTCATTCTTCCAATCTCATTATTTTCCTTTTTATTTCTTCTTCGCTCGGTAGTTTTACCTTATATTCCGCCACAAAAATCTCCCTCTTCAAACCACCTAAAGCATAATGAACAGTTTCTTCGTCTTTTGTCTTACAAATTATTAAACCAATCGGCTGTCTCTGACCTTCTTGCCATTTATGCTCTTTATACCAGTTTAGATAAGAATATATTTGACTTACATGCGCGTGTTTGAACTGCTCCATTTTTATTTCAACCAGGATATAGCAAAGCAAACCTGCGTGAAATAATTCTAAATCAACTTTATCCCAGTTCCCACCTATCAATACAGGAACTTCTCTTCTGCCGATAAAGAAATCACTGCCAAGTTCTTGCAGGAATTTCTCTAATTTGTTGATTAAAGCAGTTTTAAAGTCATCTTCGGTATATTTTTCTGGTAGTTTCAAGAAATTGAAGTTATAAGTATCCTTAAAAACTTGTTCTGGTTCAACTATCTCCGTGATGGGGGCTATTACCATCTCGCCTTTTATCTTCATTCGCTCATACAAGTTGCTCCTAATTTGTCGTCTGAGTTCTCTAACGCTCCACGCATTTTGGATTGTTTGCTGCTCATAAAACAGCCTCTCTTCTTTATTATTGAGATAGATTAACACAACAAAATGAGACCAGCTTAATTGTGCAGACACTGTCTGCACAATTGGATATACCCTATAAAATTTTACTGTGTTATGTAAGTTTCGCTTTGCAATTTCCAAATCGCTTGCCAACCTCTCGATAACCCGCTCACCGTAATCTGCCCTTTCTCGATGCTGCAACTCTCCTCTGACAATTCTCTCACCGATCTGCCAATATGTTTGAACCCTTAGATTATCTACTGCTTTATATGCCCTGTATGTTGCTTTTTCAAGAAGAGATTTAATATCTTGTAATATTTCCGTATAGCCATCTAAACCGTCTTCTCCCTTTTTTTCTGCTTCTTTTTTAGCAAGTTTTTGTATTTGTATTTGCGCCATTCATTCACTCCTTTTATTATATCATATCTTCACCCATGAGTTATCTCCAATAATAAATTTACTTCCTTTTGGTAAACTCTTGTTCTTCTCTATTACTGCACCTCTTCCGATCATACTATCAATAATATTTCCGGCATTTATAAGCTTTGCACCATCCATTACTACCGAATCTTCCACCTCAGAGTTTATTATCTCGCAATTGTTGCCAATGCTTGTATAAGGACCGATATAGCTATCTCTTATAAGACAATTTTGTCCTATGAGTGCAGGACCTTTTATCACCAATTTTTCGTTTACTATTGTTCCTGTATTCATGGAAACTCTACCTCTAAGCTCGCCTTTTACTTCCCCTCTTATCTCATGGATTAAATCATCTAAAATCAACCTGTTAGCTTCAAATATGTCGTCCGGTTTCCCTGTATCTTTCCACCAACCATTTACCTTTGTCCATCCCACTTCGTATCCGTTTTCAATGAGCCATTGAATCGCATCTGTAATCTCAAGCTCATCACGCCATGAAGGTTTTATGCTCTTGCACGCTTCTAATATGGCAGGTTTGAAGAAGTAAATGCCGACTAAAGCAAGATTGCTTGGTGGATCTTTTGGCTTTTCTACAAGTTGTTTTATCGTTCCATTGTCGTTAATATCTGCAACTCCGAATTCCTGTGGATTATCAACTTCTGTAAGCATTATGCTCGCATCATAATTGTTCGCTTTAAACTTATTTGCGTGTTCTACAATTCCTTCTCTCAAAATGTTATCGCCTAAGTACATGACGAATTCGTCATCAAAAAAATCTTCTATCGCCCTCTTTCCTCTTCCTGTGCACCAAAATCCAGGGTAGTTTCCTATAACACAGTAAATTATCGTTTTCTATTTAC
>CAZOEM010000538.1:0-2542 GCA_964578735.1 uncultured Halobacteria archaeon
GGCATGATCTCCGTCATGATCGACATACGGTCTCTCTACTAACAGACCATTTAGTATTTTCGCCGAAATATCGCGGGAAGGTATTGCTCGGGGATGTGGCAGAGGTGGCGGAAGAAATTATCCGGGAAACCTGCAAAGAACTCGATATTGAAATTATAGATATGGCGGTGAATGTTGACCATGTCCATCTTTTCATTAAGTACCCGCCGAAATATTCGGTTAGCTGGATAGCGAAGCGGATAAAGGGGAGAAGCAGTAAGCAAACCCTTTTAGAAAAAGCGTTTACGGAAAAATGCTTCGCAGTGAGGGATCAATTTCCACAGCTTAAAGAGTTGTGTCCGGGGCATTTGTGGGCGCCTTCTTGCTATCACGGCTCTGTGGGGCATGGTTGGGAAGTGGTGGAGAAGTATATATCTGGGCAGAAGGTTTACGAGAAGACAGATACTGTTCCGGTGATGAATGAAGAAAAGGAAAAACTTAGAGCGCACAAAACATGGTACATAACGCTTTATAACAAACTTTTTTGTGGGAAGCATCAAAAATAGAAAAAAATCGAAAAGCTTTTATATACCTATGACAAAAATATAGTTATAAGTCGTCGGCACTCGTGCTTAGTGCAGGCCTCGTACTTAAGTACGGGGTATAGTGACTTGTGTTCCAGGATTTTTTGGGCTCCTAAAGGGTGGATAGGCGATAAAGAACGGGGGAAAAATCCTTTGGTCTATGTCAGTGGGGGTTTCAGAACTGCGCATCATATTCAGCACGGTTCTACATCAAGAAACCCCCATTGGGGTAGCGCGTTGGATGCCCCGGAATTTATTCCGGGGTGGCTAGGTTGGGGCTTAGACGTATTGTATGTGGATACAAAGAAAATAAAACAAAAGGAGGTGATAAAATGGGAAGAAAAACAACATCGAGAACAAAAGAAGATTCTAATATTGGTGAAAGATTAACAGATGATCATCATTATGTAACAACCATTACAGACGGTGACCGTACGGTTGAGGGTAGGGCAAAAACTTCGGAAGAATCACAAAGCAGAGCTAGAAAGAAATGGGATGATAAATAGACATGCCAACATGCTTTTACTGTGGAGGAAATCACCTTACGAGTGCTTGCCCTATTTGTGCTCAGGAAAAAACAACAGAAGCAATCGAAAAATTGGGGCACCAGTCGATACAATCATTGGATGAGATTGTATCAGTGCAAAGAGATATAGCTGAACGGGTTATTGATATTGGCGGTGAAACCAGCGAAGCAATCTACGAACTTGCAGATTTTTTTAGATTGGCACATGCCGAAGAAATGTGGATACACGAAAAGCAGTTAGATATCTTAACAGGGATTCATGATATGGTAAAGAATCCTCGAGCTACACAAGCTGATGAATTATTTAAAATGAGTGTAGAAAGTCTTAAACAGGGTATGATCAAAGAAAGCCTAAAATTACTTCAAGATGCAGTTGAACTAAATCCCTTGGATTACCGCCTCTATATAGCGATGGGACATACATATCTAATAAAGGACGATTTAGAGAATGCCCTAAATGAATTTGGATATGCCCTTAAAACTGCACGCACAAATTATTACAAAAGTTTTGCTCTTTTACTGATTGCCCGTACTAAGTATTGCATGGGTAAAATTGAAGAATCTGTGAAGGATGCTAGAAGAGCTATGGAACTTTCCTCTAATTATCCCGACGCTTATTACCAATATGCAGTCTATGAAGCCCAGAGATTGAAGAGGGGATTGAGATGAGTGAACAAGAGATTTTACAATCGTTGCGTAAAGCGATAGAACTGGATAGAAATTATTTTGTCAAGGCGAAGACAGATAAGAAGCTTGACCCTCTTAGGAGCCAAGTTGATAGATTACTCGAAAATATCTCGCAAGAAACAAAAACAAAGGTTGAACAGGAGATTTCAAAGGCAGAATCAATGGCAAAGAGGATGGAAAGTTGGTTCAAAAGCGAGTTTTCGGATATAAATGCGCGTGACAAATATACATCTGCTTGTGAGGGAATTCGAGAAGCGAAAAGGAAGTTAGAAGGACATGGATACTTTGATTATTTAGATGCCTTAAGAATAACAAGAGACGTTAATGAGGCTTTTGCATCTGCTCAACCCTCAATAAGAGACGAGTTATATTATTCTGAAAGGGAGCTTGAGGAATGCAATAATAAACTAAAACATACCGATGAAGAGATTAGGAAAAATTCCAATAAATTTCATACAAGACTTATTGTGTCACTTATAGCAATAATAGCACCTTGGATCTTTAGTGCATCTGGAGCATATGAAAGGGGTGATTGGGCAGTTGCGGTACTTATGGTGTTATCGTGGGGATTTGTTATTGGTTTGGGATCCCTTTTTTCTCGTAGTTACTTGTGGCGTTATCATTCAAAAATAAAGGATTTGGAAGTAATTCGGATAGAAAAGATGAAAGAGGTCGAATCCCTAAAACAGCGAATTTTAGTGTCTAAAAAATCTATAGTCTCGGTGATTTAGATGCCAGAAAAATAGTTGTTAAAGATGATGCTGTG
>CAZOEM010000539.1:0-2541 GCA_964578735.1 uncultured Halobacteria archaeon
AGGGAAATAGACGTGGTAGCAATCGTTGAGCTTTGTTAAAACAGAATACGTGCGTTGTGAAGTGACCACGCATCTTTTTTTCCCATGATTAATTACATCCGTTGCAGGATGGCGATTGAAACACATGACACATAAATAAATGATGCTTTAAATTCTGTCATATGCAATCCAACTGGCAGGACTACTGCAGTCTTTTCGCCCTACTCGTCTATAAAATCCTGCTAATAAAAAAGAAAAAGGTGAAATTTTGGTCTTTTTCATTTTTTGTTTTTGATTTACCTCCTAAAATTTTATATGAGAATAACTATAAGAGATATCAATGAAAACATTAGGAGTACTAATCCACGGTCCCGAGGTAATAGACGAAGGCGAAGCGGAAGAAGCGATAGGGACGCTAAAGGAATCGGGATTTGAGTTAGAAGCGTCCCTGGGTGGGATAACTGGTAAAACGGCAGTTCTAGATGCCGGTTTGCGGCACGTAATAGACATAAGCAAGGATAATAAACCGTCAGAAGTAGTGTACGAATTTGTTGAGAGTGACCTGGATTTTATCCTGTTGTTGAACCATGCAAAGACAGAAGAGAGCGGGCTCATGCTTGGCGAAGGCATTTTACGGTACTTTATTGATCGCGGAGGAACAAAGGAAAGTCTATCATTTGTGCAAATCGAGTACAGCAACAGGATTATTATTCCATGGTTCCTGAAGCACGGTGATGGTGATCTATATAGACAGCTAACAGGAATATTTAGTGACTTTAGTGAGCGAGCGCCATACAAGCTCGAATCGCGATGTAAAAAGGAATCAAATCTGGTGTATCGAGAGATAAAGGGTGTGCATCCCGGCGAGAAGATCGTGGTAAATGGCGTTGTTGTTGGTACGTCTGCGCATGAACATACCGTTACGCTTGTTGCGAAAGAGGGCAAACTTGTAAAGATACTGGGCGGTACGTTAATAGAACATAACCTGGAGAAACTGCCACTTATGGACCTGAAGGGCGCGCTGATAAAAACCGGCAGTCTAATTCGGAGGACGAAACCGAGAAGGATAAGAATAGAGAAAGTAGCAAGAAAGGGAAAGGGTAAGAAGAAGGCCTGTTTCTTCTACACCGTTGAGAACCTCTTTCCAAAGATGCTGGAGTCGGATATTGCAGTTGCGGTTGTCATAGGCGACGATACAACAAGCATTGCCGGCGATATACTTAAAAGGTTTGGCATACCAATGATAGGCATTACAGACGGCGATGCTGACGGCTTAATCGAGGGTATAAGAAGCGGTGCTTTGGCAGAATATGACAAATTCCTACCTCCTGATTCAATGATATTACGATTACAGCCAGAAAGGGACGATGTTATAGGCGAAAAAATAAAGGCGGAGATTTTTAAGGGTGGTTACGAGATCGAACTGGAAGACGATATTGAGCAGCAAGTAGCGGTTTTGAAGCACCGCATACTCGATCTGGCAGATGGCGATATTATCAGCGTCTTGAGCTCTTCCGTGCCTGAAGACGGGAAGAGAATTTTAGCGGAAAACATATGAATCTATAATTCTATAGCATAGTGAAGAAAGAGAGATATTTATAAGACATTAATTTATTGTTATTAGAGTATTTGGGGTGAAAGGAATAAAATGGAAGCAGAAATATTGGAAGTGGGAGATGTAATGACACCTAAAGTTCTCACTGCGGATGTGGATACGCCAGTTACCAAGCTGTCAGAGGAGATGGAAATAGCAGGGGTGGGGAGTATAGTGATAACAAAGTCGGGCAAGCCGGAAGGGATTGTTACTGATCGAGATATAGCAATAAAAGTTATAATGCGCGATAGAAAGGCAAGTGAAATAAAAGCAAAAGAGATTATGTCTTCGCCTCTTGTCAGTATTGAGCCGGGTGTACTGCTGGAGAAGGCATGCGTAATACTGGCGGAGAATGACATAAGAAGGCTGCCCGTGATTGAAGATGATGAACTCAGGGGCATTATAAGTATTAGAAACGTATTGACGAGAAACCCGACGTGTGTAAAGACATTCTATCCACCGGAATGATTTATTTAACGAAGAGATACTAAAATCCTATAGGTGAAAGGAGAAAGATGAAAGTTGAAGATATAATGAGCCGACCCATCATTGCAGAGGATGTAGAGACATTTGTAACTAAAATAGCAGAGGATATGGAAGAGTTGGGAATAGGGAGTGTGGTGATAACAGAGGAAGGTAAACCAGCGGGAATAATTACTGAGCGAGACATAGCATTAAAGGTTCTACTGAGGGATAAAAGGGCGAGCGAGGTAAAAGCGAAAGAGATTATGTCTTCGCCTATGATCACCATTGAGTCAGGAGCATCAGAGGACGAAGCATGTAAGCTTGCATCAAGAAAACGGATAAAAAGACTGGCAGTGGTTGAAGATGGCGAGCTAGTAGGGATTCTGAGTATTCGGGACCTATTGACAAGGAACCCGGAATGTGTAAAGGAATTCTACTTCTAATTCACGAACGACTTGAGCTACAGCAACCCGTCCTCCATTAAGGTGCTCATGGCGCCCGCA
>CAZOEM010000540.1:0-2539 GCA_964578735.1 uncultured Halobacteria archaeon
GTTTTGAACTGAAATATAACAAAGAAAAAGGAGGGAAAGTAAGCTATAATGTACCAGATGAACAAGCAGCAAAAGAGTTTGCTGTCTCGATGAGCCGTTTTCTCTTACCAGATTCCATTCTAAATATAGACGACCTGCTAAGAACACTCCAACAACTTAGTACTGATACACAATATCAAGAATTCCTAATTAATTGTGATCAATATCTTAACAAAGTAAAAGAGGGACAATTTCCTCTTACAATAAATAATAAACGCCTCCGTGCAGACGATGTCTTTGTAGAACTATCATCTAATGTTCTTTTTGCTAACGACATTGATGCAGCACAATACTTAGACAAACTTCGAAGTGATCCAATTACTGGTAATCTTAAATGGAGTCTGTACTATGGCTATTGTCTTGATGTCTTTAAAGTTTTATCAATTTTGATTAACTATTTAGAAAAACACGATATCCACCCCCCTCGGATAGATCGAAAAAATCATTGCATCTTTTGTAAGACGACAGAAGGCAACTTTAGTACTGTTGAACATGTAATCCCAGAATCTCTAGGCAATGAAACACTCTTTCTTCCGCGTGGTTATGTTTGTGACAAATGCAATACCGAAATAAGCAAATTAGAACAAAAGTTTGTAAACTCAGTACCAATGAGTGGACTCCGAATTTTTGGAGGTAGTGTAGGCAAGAAGGGAAAATTTCCTAGTGCCAAGTATACTAATGTTAATTTACAAAAGATCAGCCCTAATGCCATAAAAATGATATACCCTGCAGGAGCTAAAAGTATACTCAAAGCTACGGAATTAACTGACGGGGGTTACAAATTAAAAATGCCCCTAATAAAACAACAATTTAACCCTCATGCGATTGCTCGGGTTCTTTTCAAAATGGGATTGGAATATGTTGCTATTGTTAGAGGACGAGAAGAAGCTCTGCATCCAAGATATGATCCAGCAAGAGATTATATTCTAACGGGGGGCCATTTTCCTAACCGATTAGCGATTTTTAAAGAAGGCCATCCGAGTAATGTTAGCAAAATCGGAGGTGCAGTCAACAACAAAGAAGGAACCTTTATATTTTTTGAATTGCTAGGTGCTCGATTTCACATAGGTCTTGAACCAAATCCTAAAATTGTAATATCAGAACAACTTTTAGACCAAGCTCATGTCCTCGACTTGTGGATGGATAAACCCGAGCCACATCAGGGAAGTGTTAAACGAACGCCTTAAAACTTTCATCCGATAGATTCTTTCAAAAATCATATGAAAAATAAAACTTGCCCGTTACTTGCCACCTTGATGTATAAAGATGAAAACAAATAAAAATATTGAGAATAAAAAATGGGCATGCAGAAAATAAAAAAGGGGCAACTCTCGCCAGTCTATTGGAGAGGTCGCATAGTGACACGTATAACCATGATTATACAGCGCGCTACACGCGGCTCAACTTCGTCCTTCGGACGAACTTCGCATATCCGCAAATTGTTTTATACGCAAGTGCCTATTAACTATAAGGCGGTGAAAATATGACAGGCGGTGAAACAGGGATAATCTATGGTAGTCCAGTCCATCGTTCTATGGGATTTCAAGGCCACCGTTCGGTGTCTAAACATGATGGTAGTACTAAAGATGGTTGGTATTCCTATATCTGCGGACATTGTAATACAAAAGTTTCTGGAGCTGTTGTCTGCGGATATTACGAAGATGAAGAACCTCCTATTAAATGGCTGTTATGCACAAACTGTGGAAATGGTTCTGTTTTAGCAAAAGATGGCAACGTTTATCCTGGTGTTCCTTTTGGCCCTAATATTGACGGATTACCAGAGGATGTGTTAGAAGCATACAAAGAGGCAAGAAATTGTATGACCGTGAACGCTTTTACTTCATGTGAGCTAATGTGTAGAAAAATCCTTATGCACGTTGCTGTTGAAAAGGGTGCGAAAGAAGGAGATTCGTTTGCAAATTACCTTTCATATCTTGAAGAACAAGGTTTTGTTACGCCCCCTATGAAGGGTTGGGTCGATCTTATCAGACAACACGGAAATAAAGCGACCCATTCATTAGAGAGTCCTGATAAGAAACGTGCTGAGAGTACATTAATGTTCACTGCAGAGCTACTTCGCTTAATTTATGAGATGGAACACCTATCAAAGCAGTATACAGAAGAAACTTGAATTTTGGATTGAACGCCTTACTCAATCAGAATTTACTTTATTTTGCGATAGTTTTATATATGTTCTGTTTTAACTAAAATCATGAATTGAGATATTTTCAATTCTCGGGATGTATAAGCGAATCTGAGTTCGGAATATAGAGAAGTTAGGCGTACTCGCTAAAATAAGGAGAAATGTGACGACAAAAAAAGAAAGAATCATATCAAAGGCGATCGAGGTACTCAAATCAAATCCTAATGGGATTCGTTACTCAAACCTTGTGAGAAATATAGATGAGGAATTTCGAGAAATCCCTGTTAATACCATTCATGGAATGTATTTGTTTAGCTCCTTTTTATAACCACCCGATTACACAGATTTTCACGAGAA
>CAZOEM010000541.1:0-2520 GCA_964578735.1 uncultured Halobacteria archaeon
ATCAAACAATATTGTTTGTAAATCACAATTTGAAGCAAAAGAAGAGGGGTATTATGCTGCACATGGAAATACGAAACAAGAATTTGAGATTCCAAGAGTTACGTGGGATACGGAAAAAATTGATATCTCAATTGAGATTCAAATAACAACACAACTACAGGAAGTGATTCGAAGATTGCTACATAGATACTATGAAGATAGGAGAAAAAGAGTTAGAGAAGAAGGTAGAGAGTGGCAATGGAATTATAAAAGCGATGAATTTGCCACAAATTATTTAGGGCATATACTTCATTATGTTGAAGGTATGATTATGGAGATTAGGGGAAAGCAAACGGAGGAGATAGCATGAAAGAAGAGTTTAAAAAATATCTGAAGGATGTAGACATAATAGGAGATATTCGCGGAAGGGTTGAGAGGATATATGATTTTTACCGGGAGATTTGCCCCGACGAAATCACTGGTATTTTCATAACGGACTACATAAAGGAAGACGGAGAGCGGGTGTATGAGCCTCTTTGGTTTTTTTTCTGAGAAATACTGCATGGAAGCAAAGCAATTTATAACAACGGATGACTTTGATATCTCACCAATAAAGAATCGAATAACCTACTGGGAGCTAAAAAAAACAGAATTATGATTTCAAAAAGGCGACAGAAAAATCGAGACTCCATTTAAAATTCAGCATAGATATAGGGGTAAATGGCGAGCTTAAAGCATCAAAAGAGAATTGCGATTATCTTAGGTACATAATCCGCGAATATCTTAAGTCAAATTTGAAGGAATGAGTCCTATGGTACCTAACACTGTGTATGCTGTTCACACCTTTGGTGCTCTCCAAAATTGCTCTCCCTCTATCGGTCAGGCAACTTCGCATACACAGATATCGTTAAGGGAACTCCCGATAATTAATTTACCAGAATGTGGGTTTTATAGTAACGTCCCAGTTGGGCGAATTTTCTAATCTTTGGATTCTCTCTTCGTAGATTTTCATTGCGTCTTTTTTCAACGTTACCCTCTTTTGGTAAACTTTATCAAGAAGATGAACGACCGGATGCACGCCTTTCTATGTCATGGTTCCCGTCCACTTGATAGCCTTGTCAATGGAAGACCGAATTGTACCGTTCCAATGTTCTTCTAAAATACCCCGGCATCGCTCAATCGAATTATACTTGCTGTGGTAAGGCGGATAATAAACCAGTCGAAGCAGTAATCTCGTTTTGTCCACAAATTCGACTATCCTTTTAATTCTGAACTCTCTCCTTTTAATTTACAAACCCCTTATAATTGTTTTCATCTAGCAGTATTTAAACAGCATGTCTGCTAAAATCTTGATGTAACACTCAGTAACTAACATTTTTAACTTCGCTCATGCTAAGGACTTTACAAATATTGGTAACTTTTTACCAATGTCATTTATTTAGTAACAAACGTCAAAATGAAAGAGTGTTTGCTACTGAAAATGTAACAATAATTCTGGATACTCCACTCAAAAATTAATGTGTAAAATTGATGGCGATTTTTGGTAATTTATATCCCGGAGTTCCCCAAAAATAGCTACAATAATTAATGTAAAGTTTGCTATGTAATATGATAGCATCCACCTCAGATGTAATAATATACGCATTCGACCAAAACCTGGTGGGACTCGATGACGGTAACGAATGGGCCACCTTTCACAACCTATCAAATGAAAGCGTGGACATAGGGAACTGGACTTTTGAGATTGGATGCGTAATAACTCAGAGTGGGCTTTTGGCGTTAAGGAATTAGAGAAGGGGGAGCTATGGAGCGGATATGTCAAGAACGTTGTGGATGGCGATACGATTGACGTTTCTTTCAACATTTACGGTATACAAAGGGTTAGATTAGTGGGGATTAATACGCCTGAGATAGGCGAAGAAGGATATGAAGAAACGAAGGAGTTTGTAAACACAACTTGCTGGGGTGAAGAGGTTAAGCTCGATGTGGATGAGGAGAGGCAATATGACTCCCATTATAGGATACTGGCGGTTGTTTACGTCAATGAGACAAATCTAAATGAGAAATTAGTAAGAGAAGGATATGCGGAGGTTATGCATATTCCGCCTTCTGAGTTTGACCCTCGTGAGTGGGAAGCGGATTATACGCCTTCGCCTGCTATCGCGTCCAGAGCAACAAACATACAGTAATCTACAGTCACCTAAGAGCGTGCCCGTATCCGCATCATAGGTGCCTTTGGTAGCAATCTCAGTGTTTAGCTCGTGTTGCAGGTTTACGATATGCTTACACACGTCAATAAGGTATATCTTAGACCTCTATTATCTCTCACATTCCTGAATCATTATCGCGATTAGCCCAGAACTCAGCATATACCAGGTAGTGGTCCGATACTGCCTTCGTTTCTTCTTCTGTCAAGTTGTATGCTAGTTCATATCGGAATACACTTGAAATACCTGTATAATCGGGTACCGCCGGGGTCGTGATTATAACCTGACATTACGAGTTTTATAGGCTACAATAGTTTTTTCTCTAATGAGTTGC
>CAZOEM010000542.1:0-2520 GCA_964578735.1 uncultured Halobacteria archaeon
TCTCACCTAATTATATTGATGCCGTTTTTGATCGGATAAGAGAGATCAATAAACATGGTACCACTATTTTAATGGTGGAACAAAATGCCCGGATGGCTTTGGAGTTCGCAGATAGAGGCTACGTTTTTCAAATCGGTAAAATCTTTTTAGAGGATAAAGCAGAGAGTCTACTAAAGAATGATGAGATTAAGAAGGCGTTCTTGGGTGAGCGATGAGTGAAGAATTCTGATGATTTTTGTTTCCATTGTATATAACGTATAACTTCTACCTATAAATTCAATTTAGGACGAAGATTTACGCCTCTTTCGTGCTCTCAATTAATTTACATGAATAAGCCTCTTTTCCTATGGCGCAAGCTATAAGTGGAGGTTCCTTTGATACAGGCATACAGAAACTAACCGCTATGATATTTGATTTTCCGCCCATCTCCCCACAGGTTATTAAAAAGTGCCTCATTGGCCTCATAAACTGTAAATATTCAACTTCAATTTTCATCTTAATTTTCGCCTCTTTTTGTCCATTTCAGATAACGTTCGTTCCCAGCATATACGACGTTTTATGATAGCAAAATGTCCCGGAGGGCAAGGGCGACAGCCCGTAGCGTATATGCTGTATTATCTGACGTTGTGGGCTATTAACTCTTATCACCTTCTTGTCATCTCTATTATTTAAGAGTCTTTTTGCTTGAGATAAACATCTATTTTTTTTGGAGCAGAATCTAGCAATTCTTTTGAGTCAGCATCTCTTTTATCCAAAAAACATGTTTGATTTCATCGTAGATAGCTAGAAGAACAACGTAATTATGTTTAACATGCGCTCGTAGTTTAACCCCTTTTTCATCCGTCATAATTCTCTTCGCGATATCATATAAGTTGGGATTGCTTCTACATACTTGAACATCATCATATAGTTCTTTTATGGCTGGTAGTCCTGCTCCTACTTTAGCTCTATTTGTCATAGTCTCACGTTTAACTTGATCTCTTACACAGATTACTATCTCTGAATTTACTTTAAGTTTGTTAACTGTCGTTAATAAACCAAAAAGGCTCTTTTAATTCTTTTCGCAGATCATCAGGTAATTTCAAGTTTTTCATTATACCATAATCATATTATCTAAAACAATATAATAAAAACTTCTTGCTTCTAGCCAATATGCCTGTGCCAAAATGACAAACACTACTAAGAGCCTCTGGAAGCATGTTTAAACATCATTTAATAGCAAATTCAGTCATTAATTCTGCCAGTTTTCCCCATAATTTTTGTTATACTCATCTAAAGCACATTTAAGCCCATTTTATCAGACATAGAAAAAGGGGAGTATAAAACACATGATATGTTTATATTAAAGAAACGCTAAAGAAAGCTTTAAAGATGGTAATTAAGAAGCCTAAGGTGTAGGTAGCTTGCAATCTTAGCGGAAAGTAAAACTCCAGTGTTCTTTGCGATTCGTAGGACGATATTCATTTCAAGTCCTCAATAGTTTTCCTCGCATCTTTATAAACATCAACTGAAAGCCACATCACCTTTGTAAGCTTCTCCAATCCTTCCAAGGCTTCTTCTTTGGTGATTATTCCCGCTTTTGCTACCTTGATCAACACACCTATCGAGCCTGTAACTTCTAACCCTAAGCCAATAGCGAATCTTCTCGCTGCCGAATCATCAATAAGGGCTGGAAATCCTTTCTCCTTCGCAAGCATTATCACTATCGCTTCACCAAGTTCTATGCCTGCCCTATTTGCAATCTCCTTTACCTTGTCATTTATATCCTCCTCTACTATAATCCATTTCCCTACCTCATTTTCTATCAAAAATGCATCAGGTGCACCTATTTCTTTTCCACGCTCAACGACCTCTATTTTTACGGTTTTTGGTATAACCAAGCTCTTAAACAATTCCTTCAACAGATTTAACCTGCCTATCTTCGTAAGATGTATTAAAGGACCCGCATTACTGACAATCATTCTCGCATCGCCCATTTAATATCCACATTTAAGTCCTCTTTTTCGTATCGGAAAGGAATTTTCCTCTTTTTTAATTCTTCCAATGCCTCTCTATACGTTACCCCAGCCATTCCAGCAGCCTTCCACAGTGATATCTTCCCCTCACAATATAATTCCAGTGCCTTTCTGATGCTATATTCTTTCAAAGCGCCCCCTAATAATCTCCTCAGCATCGTCCCCTTATCCACACATTCTAACTTGCACATCTCTTCTATCTTCTCCATGTATTCCTTCGGCAACCTCACGGATGTGGTTATCATTTTTCTCTCCATTTACATCTTGTTATGATGTATACTTAAAGGAAGGATAAGCAAAACACTTTTTTTGTCAAACTTTTTCTAAAAGTTTTGTAAAGGCTTTTTGCTTGCAAAGGTGTTCCTTGAAGTGCGTGATCTAACCGTGCATTACGGCGCTGTAAAAGCGCTGGATAATGTTTCGCTTGATGTAGCAGAAGGCGAGATTGTGGCTATGATCGGGCCAAACGGTGCCGGAAAGTCAACGGCATTAAATGCTATCTCCG
>CAZOEM010000543.1:0-2516 GCA_964578735.1 uncultured Halobacteria archaeon
CAAAATTACATTTAGAACGACACAAAAAACATCCAAATTGGAACTACACAATCAAGCCGCAAAAAGCATAAAACTGGAATTTATTTTGCTGTAAGCCCTTAGATATGTATCAGACCCTTTTTTGGAAAAGTAACAAGCTATTCAGAAACGACGGAGGAGCTGGGTTTGTTGAAATCCAAGGTGCTTTAGGTGCGAATGATTCTCGACATTCTCGTAGCGCTGTTTGGGGGGATTACGATAATGATGGCGATATGGATATGTATGTTGTAAATGGTTGTGGTGAGAGGTGTTCTTTATACCGTAATGATGTGGCTACAATAGGTCTGTTCACAGATGTCACCGCTGAAACGAATGTCGGGGATGTAGGTCGTTATGCAAATGGTGGGTGCTGGGGGGATTACGATAATGATGGTGATTTGGATTTGTATTTGGCTAAATGTGAGAGGAGTGGTTTGAATCGTTTATATCGAAATGATGTCAGTACATTAGGCACCTTTACAGAAGTTGGCAAAAGCTTGGGCGTAGCAGATAATATTGATAGTTTTCATGCAAGCTGGGGCGATTACGATAATGATGGAGATCTAGATTTGTACGTTGTTAATGATGCTAGGGAGCCTAGTCGTTTGTATCGTAATGAAATATCAGAAGGGAAAGGATTTGTCGAAACTGGTGAAATGGCAAATGAGGGTGCAGCAATAGGTGGAAGCTGGGGCGATTTTGATGGTGATGGAGATATAGATTATTATTTAGTTGGTTCTCATATTGGTTATGCTATGACAAATCGCCTATATCAAAATAACAATAGTGAAAATGGGAACCACTGGCTATATATTAATGCTATTGGAACAATAAGTAACCGAGCAGCTATTGGAACAACAATTAAGGTTGTTGCAGGAGATTTGGTGCAGACACGCTATGTTGAATCCACATCAGATTTTGGATCTCAAAATTCACTTCCTGTAGAGTTTGGTTTAGGAGCCCATTCAACTGTTGATTCTGTAATTATAAATTGGCCCAGCGGCAGAGTTCAGAATTTAACAGATGTAGAAGTTAATCAGTTTCTAACAGTTTATGAGTATACACCCGTAGTGCCTTGTCCTGCTAAGAATGCAGTTTATCAAGCTGCTGTTCCAGATCCTGAAGGGATTCTGAATCCACTAAGAGCACTGAGGGACGACAATCTTAAGGTTGAGTACGTGGATCGCTACTATGGGAATAGTCCTGCATTGACAATGGTAATGAGAAAAGATCCTGCTCTGGAGCATGAGGCAGCGCGACTCCTTGCCAGGTATTCGCCTATGGTATGCGATCATGTCAATGGAATTGACGTGGATAAACCCATTACCCTAGGAGACGCGGAAGAGATCGTATCTTTCACAGACCGGTTAAAGAAAGATCTCCTGGATAACAGAGGCGAAATAGGTGCCACGAAGAGTCGGGAAATAATAATCTTCTTAGACGAGTTCAGGAAGCAGATAGAGGCATCCGAGGGCAAGACCTTCAGCCAGGCACTTCGAGGCTCTATCTACTATGAGAATGAGCTGATGCCATATCCGGTAATCGAGAAGAAATGGGTGGAACTGGTAAGGGAAAACCGATATAGTTTCGCAACATCACTAACTGTATACGCCCTTTCCAATCAGGCACTTTGTGAGAAAATAGGTTTTCTCCAAACCCCGTTTCGAGAATAGATTATTTTGTATTTGTTTATATGATGATGAACCACATAATATGTATAGGAGTAGAAATAATACCATTACGCAACAAATAATAATAGAAGGTAATAGGAAATGAGAGACAAAGACCATAATTGGATTATTGAACATGAAAAAGAATTAGAGGAGAAGTACTCAGGAAAATATGTTGCAATAATAGATGAAAAGATAGTGGCAATCGAACGAACATCTTTAGAAGCAGACAGGAAGGGCCGAGAAAAATCAAATAAGATACCTCTGGTGACGTATGTTCCAAAGAAAGGTGAAGAATTGGTGTTGATATGAAAGAGTACATATATCCCTACCGAAGCATCCGGGGAGTCTATTCTCCGATTATCCCCGTAAAAATGATGAATGACGATAAAATAGCAAGGATTTACGCTTATGTAGATTCTGGTGCCACATACAGCGTTTTCATTGCTGACGAGGCTGAGAAGCTTGACATAGATATGGAAGCAGGACACGAGCGTTATCTTATAACTGGTGATGGGGGTTCGCTATTAATTTATCTACATGAGATAGAAATAGAGATTGGGAATTGTGAATTTAATGCACTGGTAGGTTTTTCAGATCGTCTGGGCATAGGATTTAATGTTTTGGGAAGGAATGATGTATTTGGAAGGTTGATATTTTGTTTCGATGACAGGAAGAAGGAATTAAGGATTTTAGATGAATGACAGATGATAAACTTAGTCAACATCGAGGATGCCCCGAAATTTATTCCGGGGTGGCGAGGTTGGGGCTTTTAAATCTATGGGGTCAAAATGAGGTTGGATATTGAACATGTTTAGAGTAGAATTT
>CAZOEM010000544.1:0-2512 GCA_964578735.1 uncultured Halobacteria archaeon
GGGGGATGATATATTTTTCCTTAAAATCTAAAAAAATTACTTTATAAATGCCTGAATACCCCTTTTTATATTTTGACTATACAAATACGCGCTGTTAACATCAAATAAACATACTTTTTTGCCGTGAACCTTTAAATACTATGATTTACTTTTTACTAAATACTAAAAATGAGTGAAGAAAAGATGAGCGAAGAGGCGATGCGAGAAGTGTTGGATTCATTAGCGAAAATAGGGAAGCAATGGGGCTTAGGGGAATCGGTAGGGCGTGTCTGGGGGTTCTTACTTTTCAAGTCCTGCCCCGTAACACAGCGGGAAATACAAGAAGGCATGGGCTATAGCAGGGGATTGATCAGCCGATGTTTGAAGCAATTGAAACGGGGACCCTCGATTAAAGTGAGTAGGGAAGGAAGAGAGATCCTCTATTCTGTTAATACTTCATTAACCGAAGGTTTTGGTGACGTAGTGAAGCGATTTCTCGCGGATAGCATCAAACCGATGATTAAGCTCCTGTCTGAGAATGCCGATAAAATCACGGTTGAAAAAGTGAGAGAAGATGTCCTCGCACTCCTAGACGAATATAAGAAATTGAACATTGCTGTTTTACTCTTTTACAACCTACTAGACCATATAAATGAGATGAACCTGGATGTGGAAGAGATGGAAGAAATGGCAAAAAGAATCTCAATAAAACCAGGTGGCGATATAAAGTCGGTGATGAGAAATGAGTAAAAATAGTAAGGGGCGGAAGTTTGTTTCGCTATGCGTTCTCGGCATGGTGCTTTTTATGGCGTTTTCGCTTGTGCTGTCGCTTACACCACCGGTAGATGCTATGTACTCTTCTATTGCTATAACAAAGGTAAGGCCTACTGAGTTCAGTCCCGGTGATACAGGTAAAGTCGTTGTGACGGTGAGGAACAATGGCGGTAGAGATGCGAGAAATATCCGGTTATCGTTCCAAGGTACAGAAATCGTATCTCCCGTGGGACCTGAGGTAGTCAACATGATTATATTGAATTCATGGCGCTCGAGAGAAGTGGAACTCACGATACACGTGGAAGAAGAGGCTCCTAATGGTGTCTATCCCATTCCCGTAAGCTGTTCATGGATTGACTACAATTTGAATCGCAAAACTGGAGAGGTTGATGTGACGACTAGATCAGCGGAATTAGGGCTATATTTCAACGTAATAGGAGAAGGAAGGATACATATTGGTGATGTCAGCACTGATCCCACAGATGTAAGACCAGAGGACCTGGATGTTAAAATAACAGCGTTTATAGAAAACAGTGGAGAAGCAGCAGCGAAGGATGTCGAAGTGAAATTGATTTGTAATAGTGCAGAGTTTAAACCTTCATGGTCTGGCACGGACCGTTCATACATAGGCAGGTTGAACTCGGGTGATTCGAAAGAGGCTATATTCTATCTTGACGTTACAGAAAATATAGACTCGAAGGTGTATAGCATTCCAATGCGGATAAAATATACCGATACAAGTGGCCGAGGATATGAGGTAATGCGGAATCTGGAGATATTTGTAGAGCCCAAACCGGAATTTGAGATCGTTTCCTACTCTACTGAGCCGGTGAACATAAGTGCTGGTGACACGGGCGTAATATTGCATGTGGGGATAAGGAACGTGGGTTCAGAGAAGGCCGAATCTGTTAGCGTGAGGTCAACAGAGGAAGCGGAAGTACCTTTTGATTTCGATGTGAAGAGCGATTACGTGGGTAATTTGGAGATGGATGAGGCATGGACTGCGAATCTAAAATTCGATGTGGACAATGACGCCTCGCCGAAAGCATATCAGCAGGGCATAGAGATAAGATGCTCCGGAGACCGTGACTTAGGCGATGACAATGTATATCTCTTCGATGAAACGATTCCGATAATCGTATCATCTGGCAGCGCGGGAACTTTTTCGGTTCCTGGATTTGAAGCGATATTCGCATTACTTGCTCTATTCGTAGTCTTGTTTCTGAGAAGGAAGAAATAGAATGGGTGTAAAAGAGAAGATAGGCATAGAACACGCATTGGCGAAATTGGCTGCTTTTCAGTGCCGGCATTACAAGGAGGTGATTATGATGTCGCTGTTAATAACACTAATTTTGGGCTATGGCGTGACGGGACTGAATTTTCAGGGCGATATATCGAAGGAGATGCCGCAGGATTTGCCGGTCTTTGCTTTACAGGACCTGATAGAGGATAAGTTCAAAGGAGAAGAGTTCATGATTATCGCCGTTTGCTTAGATCGGGAAACAGACGCAAAAGACATACCTCGTGATATTAGAGACCCAAAGGTAATAGCATCGGTAGTTGATTTACATGAACGGCTTGAAGCAGAGTCATCAATTGAAAAAGTTCAGTCAGTGGCCACTCTTTTTCAACATGGTGTGCCAGAGGATATGGCAGGAGTGAAGAAGAAGTTAGCTTCTGTTAATAATTCAGGAATGTTTTTTAATGATGATTTTAGCATTATGTTGATCTATGCCAGTTCAATAATGGGATTAAGCGA
>CAZOEM010000545.1:0-2509 GCA_964578735.1 uncultured Halobacteria archaeon
TCTCTAAAGAAAGCGACATTACCGAAAAAGATACTTTCTTTGCTAAAGCTCCCTTCTGTAAGGAATGGTTTGTTCATGGCTTCCGAATCCCTAGAGCAACAACCGCTTGAGTCTATCGTATCGGCACAAAATTTAAAATTTAAAACTCAAAAGAGCTCATCACCATTATCGTTTTATATTTTGCAATTTGCACTCTGCATTTTGCAATTAATTGCTCGAAATCCTCCTTCTTCTATCGCTGCGCCACACAACCGCAGTTCCTTATTCCGCCTTTCCGCCTGGCAATATAGGCTTGCTCGCTTGTTCTCCTCAATCGACAACTCTTTTCGCTATCTGACCTGTTCCTTTGGAACCTCCGTAGTAATCCCTGTTAAACCCTGTGATTCTAGCGCATAACGTTTCCGCTTCCACCTGGGATAGTCCAAAACCTACCCATCCCAACACTACCAGAGACATAATCAGCACATTGATTCAGAGTGAGGCTGCAATCATTGCCACCGTTATATCACTGACAAAATAAATCATTGTGGCGTAATGACCTCTAAGAAATCAACTCTTTTAAAATCAGGATCAAAAGTAGCTACTTTATCGATCCCGTAATGTTTGCATGTAGCAGTGCTTAAAGCGTCATTTGGAAGTAAGCCGTATTTTTTACTGAATAGATAAGAAATCTCAAAGATTTGGCCATTTAACTCCAATATTTTCACTAAATCGTTTTTAATCTAAGATTTTATTTTTCCTCTTAATTTCTATCCTTGCTTTCTCCCCTACCTCTAATTCTACGGGCTCCAGCGGCTTAAGCACCCCTTTCTCAAAAACGACCTCGATTGTTCTTGTTCATATCCTCTCCCACGCACCTTCATTATTTCATTAGTGGTTCCTGAGTATAAAAATAAAATTGCACATATCCACATTCTACCGGCACATGTTGAACGTTTAGTTGTGTATTTCAAGTATCTTGCGGTGGTTACACTTTTTTGCATTCTTTTTAGGGTTATTACCGCTGGCCATATCGTATTTACACAATTTAACATCTTTCAGATCGAAGCCAATAGCGCCCGATAGACGCTCAGCGCATTGGTTCAAAGTCAGGCAGCAATCGTTGCCTTTATTATCACACTGACATTGATTGCAGTTCAAATTACCGCTTTGGCATATTCGCATCGAGTAATTTGTGCGGCGGTTGTTGTCCCGGCAGAAAAGTGTGCCAGGGAAGCAACTGCTTCTGTTCGCAGGAACTATTAATAGTGATGATTTGCACGCAATGAGCGACGCTATCGAAGCAGAGTATGAGAGGCTGGACTTGAATGAGTGGTGAGTTCCTTTTGTTTTTGTACCTTCTATTGTTCTTGGCGAGCCCTAATTTGGTTGTCCGCAAGTCCGGACGAATTCAACAAAATCTAAAATTCATAACTATGTATTAATTGAACCAAAGGGTAAGTTAAGGGAAAGAGAAAGTCATATAAATAAACAGCACAAAAGTATATTGTTAGAATAGATGGAGAACAATTTATTTTACGGTTACTCCAAATAAAAAGAATGACCGCAAAAGATAAGGGAATAGGAATGGTAAGTGTAAATGTACTCTCATTATTGGATTACGTTGAGGGTGCGCTGAAGAGGGCGGAATATTACCGTGATGAAAACAGTGTGGTGATAGGGAAAGTGCCGGAAGTGGCGGGCTTTTTTGCTCAAGGAGACTCCTTCGAGGATGCAAGGGGGAATTTGAAGGACGTTATTGAAGGTAATATCCTTCTTGCACTTCAACTCGGTCTTGAAATTTCATGTTTTGAGGGGGTAGAGATAGAGGATGTCGAAATTAAAGCCCCTCAAGGTTGATGATGTTATTCGAAAGCTCAAGAAGCTCGGTTCTGTTGGTCCTATACCTGGAAGAAAACACATGAGAATGGTTCATCCTGAAACAGGAAAGATGATTCCAATTCCCATGCATAAAAGGAAAGATGTTAGTGTATGATTAATGCGGGAAATAATCAACGAGATAGGTATTTCAAGAAAGGAATGGATAAAGTTGTAGGATTTAATTGAATAGGCAACAATGCGAGTAGCGTTGTCTCTTTTAGCTGTTTGTAAAGCGGCTATGGAAAACGAACTTGAAGCAGCGGCACGGCAAGTAGCATCGGCTCTTGCTTCGTTAACAAGCAAAGAAATCGTCAAAGCTACGATTCGCAACTACGAATCGAAGTTAAAAGAATCTGATCGTAGCCTATACCTAAAATGCAAGAAGCTATACGAGCAGGAACTCGAAAAAAGAAAGTACATATCCCAACATAAAAATGGGGGGTTATAACCAGCAATCCTGTCCTTACCATTGAACTAAATGGGAAGTCATGAAAAAGTTGTGTCTGCTAAAAAATCCACAATTTTTTTTTTGCAGACAATGTACAATGAGAAGTGCAAAGTGCAAAGTTCACTAAAATCCAAAGTGGTTTCCTCAGATATAGCGTAGTCATATTTAGTAAAACTCGTGCAAGGTTTGCTCCAAATGAAA
>CAZOEM010000546.1:0-2505 GCA_964578735.1 uncultured Halobacteria archaeon
TTTCGTCAATTTCTGGTTCCGGTTCATTAATCCGAACATAACATTTATAGAAGAGGCGATTTTTTCGGCTACTGAAATTAAGGCAGTGTATAATCGCTATCTTGGACACGTGTTTGAAAAGGTCTGCCGCGAATTTTTAATTGAAAAGCGGGACTCTTTGCCCTTTCGAATCCAGAAAATCGGTGGGCAGTGGGGTGCAATCCCGAAACATGAAAAGGGTAGGAATCAGTATGAAATAGACATTGTTACTCTGAATGAAGAGGGAATAGAAATCGGTTTCTTTGAATGTAAATACAGTACCCTGAAGTTTAAGGACGCTTTAGACATCATTGCCGAGCTGAAAAATAAGAGCAGATACGTTGACTGGAATACCAACAAACGCAAAGAGCATTTTGGCTTGATTGCAAAAAAGATCGTGGATAAAGAGAGACTCAGAAAAGAAGGCTGCATCATTTTTGATTTCGATGACTTTTAGTGATTGATCGTCAAAATCGTCTGTTATGGATATTGAGCTGTTACAACCCGCTCATACTTCTTCTCTTCACCCGACACCTTAGTTGCATCTATTCCAAGCTTCGTTGTCAGTCCATTTAAAGTAGAAGGGTCAAGAGAAGAGCCCTTTGCTTTCGGTATCAACACCACATCTTCATCCCATCGAACCCGAGTCGCTATTGCATACTCCACATCATCAGGTTTAAATATATCTATATCGTCATCCACAACGACAACGAGTTTAAGGCTGGGATGAGCGGCAAAAGCAGCGATAACTGCATTTTTCGCCTCACCCTCTTTTTCCTTCTTTAGCTGTACTACGGCATGCAAATAGCAGCATCCACCATCTGTCAAGAAGACGTTCTTCACACGTGCCATACGCTCTACCGCTCTAAAGATCAAAGGTTCGTAGGGCACGCCCATAAGCAGCTTGTGCTCCGCACCTGAAGGCAGGATAGCATGATAGATCGGGTCTTTTCGGTGATACATCCTTGTAAGCGTGATAACCGGTTCCTGCCTTATTTCGTCATAGGTGCCAGTAATATCCAAAAATGGACCTTCTTTTGCTCGCTCGTTACCTATGACCCCTTCAAAGGCGAATTCAGCATGCGGTATTGCCACACCGTTATCTAATTTGAAAAGCTCTATCGGTTTGCTTTTTAATGCAGATGCATATACAAATTCCTTGCCCGGTGGCACTCGTGTAGCTGCGGCCAAAAGGATAAGAGGGTCCACACCGATAGCTATTCCTACTTTCAATTCCTCTCCTCTTTCTATCGCTTCACGATGCATTATATACAAGTGCCGGGAAGGGACAAGCCTCGCGGCTAATCTTTTATCGTCTAATAGCATCATCCGGTGAAAGGATGCATTTATCACACCATCTAATTCCGCAACAACTACGCCAGCCGAGATATAAGCGCCGCCATCTCTATTGTAATAGGTTAATATGGGTAACTCAGCCAAATCCGGCTCTTTAATCACTTCTTTCGTCGGTGAATCCGCTACTATGTTCACCGTGCCGCCATCGCCACCTTCCGGTATTTTAGCCATGAATTGCACGGTATTTGCAGTTGTTGTGTCAAGCAACTCAGCCAGTGTTTTTCGCCCGCCAACCAGGTTCATTATGACCTTATGCAAGCCGTCAACAGCGTGGAAAAGAACCGGCTGACCTGTTCGCTCATGCGCGGCACATATGGATGCCACCTCGTATTTTGATGACACCTCGTGCACAATTTCTATTAACTTACCTTCGCGCGCTAAATTATCTATGAAAGCTCTCATTTTTCTATACCTGAACCTTTAGTCCACATCATAAAAAACTTTTGGTTACTTCACACAGCCTCTCAGTGGCTTCTTTAATATCTTCTGCCGCGTATATAGCCCTGCCTACGATTGCATAGCCTGGGAAAGGCTTTACCGTTTCAAATGCCGCTACTATATCGCCACCCAGGTATTCGTTACCTATTCCAGGGAAGAGGAATTTCGGCTCTTTTAGTTCCTTTTCTAATAATAAGCGGTATTCCTTCATCTTTTAAGAAAACATATTGTATGTAACAACGAGCTTGGAGCAATGTCCCTTCTGTGGTTCTTCGCTCATTATCATGTACAACAGGAATAAGATGACAATCATAACATTAAACGGTGCGTATATCGTTTTGGAGAGAGTTAGGAAGTGTAGTAACAAAGACTGCCAGGGGAATAGCATTGCCTTCAAATCTGAGGATTTACAGAGGATCACACTTTCAGGAAGGACTTTTTGTTTGGACGTAATCCTATATGTAGGCGTACTCAGGTATGAGGAACATAAGAAATACGACGAGATAATAGAGAAACTGGCACAATCGGAAAAGCCAGTGATTTTTTAATTTTTCATCCATTATACCCAAAATTTTCATCGTGTTTGCAAATAGTAAACTACCCTAAAGTGATCCCACATTGACTCCCTGTCCAAAATTCACACTATTCTTATCCAAAACTGTACCAAAACATCAAAAACGACAGTTATAAGAG
>CAZOEM010000547.1:0-2501 GCA_964578735.1 uncultured Halobacteria archaeon
GGATTACCGATGGAATTGTTATTGTCCCTTTGTCCGTAATTGTTACACTTCCCATATTAATCACCGTTTATATTTTGCTTTACTATACACCTCTAATTAATATCTATGAAACTTTTACTTATAAATCCCAACCCACACTTAAAGCCTCAACATAGGCACCCCGAACGAAATTCCAAAGCATCCATTACTTAATATCTCATCGCCGAAATGTCATGCAATATTTCATATCTTATGCAAGTTTAATTACCGCTACATAGTCAATCCAAAGATTTCCCCCTTTTTCTAGTATTCCTCTCTTACTTTTGCACGCATTTTTATCGTATTAAACTTTCAACTTCTGGTTTCACTATCAGTTTTTTTATTAGCTCTGTTAGTTCTCCATAGGCAGTATACTCAATTCTATCGAGACCTTGCAAGTCTGCTGGGATATTTATTTTTCCTTCCTTATCTCTCTTACAAATGATATAATGAGGTTTATCAGTTGCCATTGCAAAAGCCAATTCTATGAAAACATTTGGTCTCTCGATGTTTGTAATATCATAAATGCCAAATTGGGTCGTACGAATCATTTCTTTGATTTTCTCTAAGATATATTTTTTAATGCCACTGGGCCTAACCTCTAAATCCGCATAATAGGGTTTTAGACCAGTCCCTTCAAAAGCTTCTTCGATAGCTCTTCTAAGATCGATTATATCTTGTTCACTAAATTCATGAGCCACAAAGTACAGATATTCTTGCATATTTATTGCCCTTTCCTAATATCTTTCTTCAATTTTTTTTGTACAAGGCCCCGGCCTTCCCACCATCGGAATAAATTCCGGGACATCTTTGGCAGTTGAACTTGCCTTTTCTTTCATGCATCTTTTTTTACTTATATTTCAAGTGTTTTTGTATATAACGTTTTGCATGTTCGCGCAGTGCGAAGCATTTTGGCGACCGGAGATAGCTGCAAAGTTGGTGTTAGGCGCTGTGCACCCACTCCTAACAAAGCACCCAAACAAGCGAACATATCCATAGAATAGAAAGGGCAGTTGGAAGTCCATGCAAGTGTATAGACCAGACCGTAAATTTCCTAAGTAGCCAATTATCCTTGAGTAAAGGATCGGCTGGGTCTTCATGGGGTGTAATTTTATTTTTTCTCATATAACTAAAAGCGGAACTCTCTTTCTCCAACTTTTTAAGGCTTCTATGAAAGCCCCAACCTTCCCACCCCGCAATAAATTGCGGGGCATCATTGTCAAGCCCTATGTCTTCTTAACATAATATTTCCCGCAAGCACAAGCAACCCAGTCGAAAACAATGCTTCATTTATTTCTCTGATTAAACCACGCAACCAAATTTCTTATATTGCCAATATAATCGAAGACCTCTTCAGCACCTAATTGGTTTTCATGAAACCCCAAAGTGTGCAAAAGCCATGCGTCAGACCAAGCTTCTCCTATTAACGCACCTTCTCGCCTCCTTAATTTCCTAACTGCTCTGAGTAATAACGGAGTTGTCCATCTTCCTATTTTTTCCGCATTTCTCCATTCCTCAAGTAAGTGCTCTTCTGCTAAAATCTTTATTATTTCCTCAGTAACCTTATAACACTTCTCACATGCTTGTGCTATTGATGTCCTCTCGCCTCTTTCTAAAAGCTTGTTTGCTTCGTCCAGAAATTCAGTGATCTCTTCTCCACCGAATCTTGGAACTGTTTCTTCCAATCCCTCTTTAATCGCCCTTTCTTCCATCACTTTCGACATACTTTTTTATATCCTAATATATACCTCTTATTTTCTTTATATTAAGCCACATTAAAATGCAGGCATCTCTATTGTTCTCTATCTCTTCTTTCTGCTCAACACAACGTATCCCGCAAGCACAAGCAATCCAATTGAGAACAGTATTATCGTTGACAGCTCTGGAATTGGAGCGCAAGGAGCTGGATCAGTCCTAAACGGCTCGAAGTCAACCGTTCCCTTAATCGAGCCCCCTCCTGCAGAGTAGGAGGAGGCCTTACGGCCTCCGTCCCCTCATCGAACCGTACGTACGGATTTCCCGTATACGGCTCTCCGATGGCGTTGCCCCATTGCAGGGAGTGAGATCAACCTTCTCTTCCCACCAACCTCCAACAAGCTGTTTCAATACACAAACCTTTTCGGCAATCAGCGTGGCGTCTTTCTCATGAAATACCTTCGCCGACTTCCTACTTGATTTGTGCATCTATCTCACCTGTTCTTCAGTTTCGCCAAAGCAGGACCCCTTCGCATAATCGGTGTTTTATCCTCCCAACTGTTACCAGCGTTCACCGGCACCGACATCATCGCTACTATTAAACTTTTTAAAAAAGTTTAATCAAAAACGCTTCGCAGTCCGTCCGACTTCTCGCATCGCATCATTCCGGCTTTACCATCAGGTTATACCTTCCTTACCTCTATCGAGGACGATACGAGACCTCCCTCGGTCGCCTAACCAACCTTTCGTCTTCATCCCGACCGTAAACAGACATGCTAGCCCTCTAT
>CAZOEM010000548.1:0-2500 GCA_964578735.1 uncultured Halobacteria archaeon
GTATCTGCGTTTAATAATTTTTTGGAATTTTCGCAAGTGGTCAATACCGCATCCTTTACTGATTCTTCCCGCACTTTAACTCTATCTATTGATACGAAAGCCATTTCAGCAGCAGCGAAAAATGACGATAAGAAAATGAGAAGTCCTATTACTGGAAGCGCTATTAACCATGACCTAGTTATTCTTAGATATGAATATATTTATTTCCGGTTCTAGTAAGTCTTAGGTTCCTAAAATTGATGATTTTTTTAAAAAAGAGGGCGGATGGATTAAAAAAAACGTCCTCAACCTAACTTTTGCGAGAAAAGCAATTTACTATTCTTCTCCCATCCCAGGGTAACCGCCTCCTGGCGGCATACCTCCTCCTGCTGGCGGCGCCTTTGCAATCGAAGCAATTACATCATCTATCCTCAGAATCATCGTTGCCCCATCGTTTGTTATGACCACATCACCCATAGAATCAACCAGCATCTTATCCATCCCTTTCGGTCCAAATGTGGACTTAACAGCATTTGCAATGGTCTTTGCTGCCATGATGTTCCTGCTCTGTGCATCCTTCCCTCTTGTTCGCTCGCGGCCTTCCCTTAATATCAATATCGGTGTTCCTCCTATTTGTGCCATTTACTTCACATCACCTCTACTATGTATGTATTTAGATACATTTAAACTCATAATTCGTTAATAGCAAGGAGGTATAAAAGGAATAGCGAAGAAGAAGGAAAAGAAGAAGAAGAAAGGAAAAGAGGAAGGTAAAAAGGAAGAAAGGAAAAAGAAGAAGTAGGGTTCCATCGAGCCAGGAATAGAAGACAGAAAAACTTGCTATAGACGGGATAGGGGTTCAGAAGAAAGGGAGGGTTGAATTATTTTCGCGGTAATCTTCCAATTAGAACTTATGAAGAATCCGGTGAGCAATAGTGCTGAAAGCATACGTATATAGCTATGAGGAATATTGTTCTCAGGGAGGAAGAAACAGATGCAAGTAGCGATAATATATAATAAAGATTCGACAGGTGTGATCAATCAGTTCGGTATGCAGAACAAAGAGGTGTACAATCCGAAGACCGTTAAATTGGTAGCCGAATCGCTAGAAAAAGAGGGGCATAATGTCCGAATTGCCGAGGGGAATATGTACATCATCGAGATGCTGGAGATGCTCGGTATCCCCTATGTTGGTTCAGGACCTGAAGTTTACCTATGAGTTCTAACGAGGGAACGAAGAAGCTTTATCAGTGGGTAAAGGATATTGGAAATCAACTGGACCTCAGAGTCCTTGAACCCGCCATCCGTTTAGCAGAGGCGGGATATGCAATTACGTCCTTGCAGCACCGACTGCAGAAACAGGAGCTCGAAAACAGTATGCCACCACCTGGTGCCGGAAGAGGCCTGCTGTTCACCCTGATGATGATAAATATGATAAGACCAAAGCACCTGAATAGAGACGAGTTTGACCGGGCACTACTATTAGTGGAAATTTTTAGAAATACACTTCCGGAACGATCAGATCGACCCTTTGATCCTAATTATTATCCGCAAGTAGCAGGAGAGAATATGCTTAAACGCACTTATGTCCGTAAATGCATTCATAAAATCACCCGAGAAACGCAGATACATACATATGCCGATTCATGAAACCGAAGATGAACTGGCAGGAGAGACAACTCATCTTTCGGTTATAGACAATTCTGGCATGGCTGTCAGTCTGACCCAGTCAATTGAAAAGGTCTATGGTAGCAAAGCTGCTGCGGCTGGGCTTGGTTTTCTTTATAACAACTACCTGTCGGGTTATGAATACAAAATATTCTCGCATCCGTTTTATCGACGCCCAAATGCAGTTCCCTGGGCTACTGTCGCACCTACACTTATATTTCGGAATAAGGAGAAGATATGGCTGGCAGTGGGCAGCCCTGGCAGTGAACGGCTCTTTTAAGACACAGATTACAAAAAGGTAACCTTTTTTAGCGCTGTTAATTAGTGAGGGCAAAATTAAAATTGTCTTTTAGGCTAGATGGCGATGTATGCGATGCACTAATCAGAAAGCTTGTGGAAGCGCAGAAATGGATATTAGGGGAAGGCAGCGGCGAAACTTGCTTACGGTATAAAGGCAGGAACTACGGTTTTATCAAAAAGAGGTAACTACTCAGGTCAGTCAAAAAGGCGGATGGCCCCCTATTCTCTAATCTAAGCAATATAAAAAGGGCGGTTAACTATCCTATTTTAAACATCTTTGGACTCGGAACCATCCCTTACCTTATCCCATTCGCCTAACCAAACATACCGCAGCCACCACACCAATTATAGCGAACAAAAAATCAGCCGGTTGTAGGCGGTTATGCAGGTGCTGATGTGGTAAGGATATAGTTCTCAAACGGCTTCATTAAGGGATAATCATCACTTTCTTCTTTTTCTGAATCTATGCGGTAATGTGTGTCTCCAATTCCCTCTCCATCTGCATCTGTTCCTTCGTAATCATCCCAGTAGTTGCCTAAGTAGCTTTTGTATG
>CAZOEM010000549.1:0-2494 GCA_964578735.1 uncultured Halobacteria archaeon
CCTGTGTTATTCACGCTAATGGAATAGTTTAGTGTGCCGCCAGGCGAAACAGGATCCGGAATACCTGTTTTGTTTATTTCTAGTACTGGTGCCAGAGCCGAAAGAACAGTCGTATCAGCGGTATCAGAATCCATAACGCCTTCATCACACGTCACATTAACGAGATTATGCAGCACTGTTCCATTCAGAACAGATGCATTAACGATAACGGAAATATTTATCCAGCGTATCTCGCTAGCATTCAGCGTTGCAAATTCCCACGTATCATTCCCCTGCGAAGGAGCAGGCACTGCCGTGACAAAAGTCACGTTCCCGTCATACGTTTCCGTTACGGTAACGTTAGTCGCCGTTGCATTGCCTGTGTTATTCACGCTAATGGAATAGTTTAGAGTGCCGCCAGCCAGAACAGGATCCGGAACACCTGTTTTGTTTATTTCTAGATTTGCACCATCTCCAAGAGGAGCAAACACGCTGAATTCCGTTATGTTCGCATAAACATAGTTCTCCGCAGTATTAACACCATTTGTCCCCGGAACTTCCGTCCAATCAGTTCCGTTATGCTTCCACAATCTCAAACTATTCTCATCAACACCGCCCAAATCGCCATCCTCGTAGCTCACGTTCATGAATATCCATGAATCTGCCGTTACTTCCGTCACAGTCACGTATTTGCTGATATTCCGCTTGCCTGCGGGGTCTGCCGGCGGAGTATCCACGGATTTTAGCATTATTCCATTCTCGTAAGTGAAAGAAATCGTGGTTGCTATGCTACTAATCGTGATATTTTCTGCGCTGTTTCCTTGTGCGTCTTTATCGGAATAAAAGTCCCACCAGGTTGGAGCTTTGAGGTCGGATATGCTGCCAGAGCGGAACGAGTTGTCGCTTGAAGACCACAGATAGATGCCGTAGGCGTGCCCGTTTGCAGCAGAGAGATTGTAAACGGTGCTTGTGAGGAACCTGTTGTCGCTTGAAGAAGACAGACAGATGCCGTAGGCGTTGTACCTTGCAGAGAGATTGTAAACGGTGCTTGTGAGGAACCTGTTGTCGCTTGAAGAATGCAGATAGATGCCGTAGGCGTTGTACCTTGCAGAAGAGAGATTGTAAACGGTGCTTGTGTCGAACGAGTTGTTGTCGCTTGAAGAAGATAGAGAGATGCCGATGGCGTAGCCGGTTGCAGAAGAGATATTGTAAACGGTGGTGCTTGAGCTGAACCTGTTGTTGTTGCTTGAATGAGACAGCTGGATGCCGTAGGCGTGGAGGTTTGCAGAAGAGATATTGTAAACGGTGCTTGTGTCGAACGAGTTGTCGCTTGAAGAATCCAACAGGATGCCGTAGGCGGAGTAGTTTGCATCGAGATTGTAAACGGTGGTGCTTGAGCTGAACGTGTTGTTGCTTGAATGCAACAGCCGGATGCCGTAGGCGCTGTCGTTTGCATCGAGATTGTAAACGGTGCTTGTGTGGAACGAGTTATCGCTTGAATAATGCAGAAAGATGCCGTGGGCGTCGCCGTTGTTTGTAGAGAGGTCCGTCACGATATTGCCGGAAATCTTGCACTCACTTGCATTGTACATGTAGATGCCTGTCACGTCATGATACGGGTCGGTGTCATCCCGTATCTCAAAGCCTTCCAGGGTGACGTTTGTTTGGTCGGTGATGTCGAAGACGTGTCTGTTCGCATTATAAGAAGCGTCGACGGTAGTAACTGAAGGTCCATTCTCTGAGCGAATTGTTAAATGCGATTTGGTCACAACCACGTTCTCGTAGTACGTGCCGTCCTTAACGCAAATGGTATCTCCTGCGATTGCGTTACCAATCGCATCCTGTATCGACCTATTGCTTGGATTAAACGCTCCGCCATCGCGCCACCAACCAAATGTGTTCACGCAGATGTCGCCGCAGGTGCAGTTGAGTACTGGCGCCACAAAAACCGTTGTGTTCTCTGTGTCAGAATCCATAACTCCTTCATCACACGTCACATTAACGATATTATGCAGCACTGTTCCATTTGGAACAGACGCATTGACAGTAACAGAGATATTAATCCATCTCGTCTCACTAACATTGAGCGATGTAAATTTCCATGTATCATTACCCAGCGAAGGTGCAGGCACAGCCGTGACAAAAGTCACGTTCTCGTCATACGTCTCCATCACCGTAACATTAGTCGCAGTTGCATTGCCTGTGTTATTCACGCTAATAGTATAGTTCAGTGTCCCGCCAGGCGAAACAGGATCTGGAACACCTGTTTTGTTTATTTCTAGTACTGGTGCCAGAGCCGAAAGAACAGTCGTATCCTCGGTATCAGAATCCATAACGCCTTCATCACACGTCACATTAACGATATTATGCAAAACGGTTCCATTCAAAACAGACGCATTGACGATAACAGAGATATTTATCCATCTCGTCTCGCTGACATTGAGCGTTGGAAATACCCACGTATCATTACCCAGCGAAGGTGCAGGCACAGCCGTGACAAAAGTCACGTTCTCGT
>CAZOEM010000550.1:0-2489 GCA_964578735.1 uncultured Halobacteria archaeon
ATAGAAAAATGTGGCCTGGATGCGGCTTGCGTAGCAAGTCGCGAGTGCATTTTTAGGCTAGCTCTGTTGAGAGTCCTCTAAAAGGATGTGATAAGAAAAAAAATGAAAAAGCTATTGCCAGTTGCAATCTTAGCAGTTATAGTGTTATTGTGCTCAGTTTCAGCGGTCTCCGGGATAGCGGTGTACATAACACCAGATAAGCAGTATGCAAGCCCGCAGATTTCTCAGTTCTGGGCGATACCTCCACCGCCTCCTACAAGTCCCTGCCAGGCTGATAAGACGGTTACATACACTGTTACCGTGGTTACTAACAGTCCACCAGTATCAGTGTCAATCAATCCAGGGAGAGCCCCTGCCAGTTGGTTTAGTTGGCTAAACCAAAATTTACCATATCCACAAACAACCGGGAGTTGGGCTTTAAATATAACAGTTCCGCAAACGCTCGGTAAAGATGCAGGTGGAGTATATACCTTTACAGTTGTCGCAGTTGACTGGGCGGGGGCTAGTGCGAGTACAACAGCAACATTAATTGTGCAAGATTATGACTATGTCTCAGAGACCCTGGTACAAGATGCGGCGGGAAATTATATCTTAAACGAAGATTACAGGAACATGGCTGTTGCCGTGAAGGTGAAGAAGCATATGGATGTCATAGGTGTAGTTGAGACGTTAACAAAGAACGAATATGTGATAGAGAATGCAAAGGGTAACAATGCGAATTATGAGCAGGAATCGATGATCTCGGACTACAAGGCAACCCTACCGGGGGATCACTTGATAGGTGATGAGCAATTCAAGAGTAGTGCTGTAATGGGCGGCACAGGTGCAAGATTCCATGAGAATTATGATGTCTACTATGACCCTAATGTGACTTCTCCCAACTCTATTGTGCTTAGGTGTGAAAACATAAATCATCATGTCACCGGTGATCAGAGGTGGAAGACAGAGTTTGTTACGTATAACGAATTCGATCAGGGATGGTACCTGCTAAAGTCGAGGCAGAGTGTTCCATGCACCAGGAGCATATCAAGTCGCGATGAGATACTCGGTAAATTTACGTTTGGAAAGCACATAATATACACGCGACCATAGGATTTGGGCAATGATAGCAAAGCAAAAAGAATTGCTGCATGGCATGAACGAACGCGGCTTGCATGGCAAGCCGCGTGTAGCCGTGTTAGCCCAGCTAGCCGCTGTAAAAATATGGGGGAATGGCTAGTTATATATATAAAAGTAGCAGATATAGGAGATAAGAGGAGAGAGAGAAAGTGAAAAAGCTGTTAGTATTGGCAATCTTAGCAGTGGCGTTGTATTCAGTATCAACTGCCACCGCTTCCGTGGATGCGAACATAACAATATACCCAGGTTCGCAGTATAGCTCGCCGGGTAAGACCGTAGAGTATACTATTACTGTGCATAACTACGACCAAAACTCGAACTCGGTAGTACTGGAAGTAGAAGCGGGCAAATGCAATAGCTCCTGGTTCGAATGGACAGAAAAAAGCGTCTATGTACGGGCACGCAGTGTTAACTCGCTTACCTTGAACGTTACACCGAGCAGGAATACGGCTGAAGGGACATATAACTGGAATGTAGCTACAACTTCGGCTTCCGCTTCGGCTACACTAGTGGTACAGGGCTATGATTATGCCAGTGAGACCCACGTAGAAGGGACGGGCGTATTTGTGATAGACAAAGATGTCAGCAGTTTTACTGACTCTGATGCCGAGCATCAGTTCTCAGTAAGTTTTGATAAGCATTATGCATTCAGTGGCGAGATCAATGGTTTTGTGAGTGATGAGTACTTGATAGAGGGTGCACAAGGAGACAACGCGAACTTTGAGCAGAAGAGCGCAGTAGGAGATTATAGAGCAAAAGCATCGGGCGGTTCCCTCTATGGCACTGAGAAACTACACAGTCCCTTCCCCTTTGGTGGTACGGGCACAACGGTCCGGGAGCAATATGATGTCCACAAGATGGATCAGAGGCTAGAAAATGTGAATCTACATAGTACTGGCAATCAGCGTTATAAGTCCGAACTAGCAACGATAAATGAGTTCGGTGGTCATTTCTTGCTGGATGCGAAGCAGTCGGTGCCCGGGTATACGCAAATAGACATAAAAAATGAGTTCTTTGGCAACCTCACAGTATGTAAGCATTTAATATTTAGGATGCCGGAAAAGACAGCTTTTGCGCCTTGAGGACGAACTGAAATAAATTATTGACACAGATTAACACGAACCTTTTTGCAAGCAAAAAGCTTTACCAAAAAATGCGGTGAAAAGATTAATGCCGTTAAAAATAGCCCAGCGAGTCCAACAAAGGGGGAAAATTAAATCCGTGTAAATCCGTGTAAATCTGCGTCCTAAATTAAATTTATTTATGGGTAGAAGTTATCACATACAATGAAAACGAAAGTGGTGGTCATCCTGGTATGTATAACAGCAGCGCTCGTAATGCTACCTACTGTCTCGGCTGTTCGGGTGTAT
>CAZOEM010000551.1:0-2476 GCA_964578735.1 uncultured Halobacteria archaeon
AAACTGCAATCGAGGAATTCCGATTCGAAAATCGGTGATAGGACCAAGAGCAGAGTTTGCTGCACTATCTTATCCCTGATCACAGGAATTCCAATAGCGCGCTTAGCACCTCCTTCTTTGTCTCTATAGTATCGCAGTACAGGAAGCGGCTTATAATCTCCGGTCTCAAGTAGGGTTTGCATGATTTTTAAGTTTTCATCAAGGTTTTGCTCAAACTCTTCCAGGGTCATGTGGTCAACTCCGGGACCACCCCCTTTCTCTTTTACTTTTGTCCAGGCCAACCGGAGATACTGATTACTGCATACCTTTTCCCAGAGCGTTTGATCTTCCATCCTGCTCAGCGTTCACTTAATTATCAGGAAAGAGTCACTCATAAGATTTCGGTGTGAAATCTCTTCCACTCCCATTAAAGTGTACGCATCACGAATATTTTCTTCTAACTCTTCCAGAGATTCGCCCTGACTAAATACGCCGGGAACTTCTTTCAGTCTCCCTATATACCAATCGTCGTCTATCCAATATTCCAATGTAAAATGCCTCAACATATGGTCGTTTCACCCCCTTATTTCTTTTGCATTAGGGATTAATATATGTTTAGATCATAATATTATAACCTCTGGATTGCACGGATTTTCGAGAAAGTTTAAATCGCAAGAGAAGCTCAACTTTTAGACTCATTTGCAACTCAAATATGCTCGACTTTTTTTAGTTCGTTAGTATCCTGTTCTACGTATTCTATGTCTCTATCGGCAGAGGCACATGAGAGTATAATGGCAGAACTCATAGGAGTAGTCCCTCCTGTAATGTCTGCGATTACTTCTGTTTCATGCAAATTAACTTCTTCAAGCCCTTTTACATATATTTCATTAACTGCTTTATGTATGCTTTTTAAATTGTAAGGGTCTTCTATGCGAATAGGAATGGTGTTTATGAGCTTCAAACAGAATTTTTTTATGAACCACTCCACCACATCTTTAGCTTCCATCGAACCATCGGTATGCAATAGCCAGCAGACTTCTAACTCGTTGCGATGGTGCATGATTGCCCGAAATGTCTGACCTACACCCCTTAATTCAAAGAGTTCTTTCAAGTCATCAAGATTATTAATATCTTTTACCGAATTTATTTTACTTATAATCTCTTCCTTAGCCTCATTTATCCTGCTGATTGATACGATAAGACCTTTATATGACTCATCAAGTGGCTCGAAAGAAACGTTTTTAAGCTGCTTTCTCTTCCTATTTACGTTCCAAGAATGTCCAATCACTAATAGGATAGCTATAACAAATGCGATTGCAAGTAGTTTTATTGCCCCATAACCGCCATATTCCTGCCTTAACAGGTCAGCAATGATATTAATCAATAACCCTCCAAGGACGGTGCCGATTAAGATACCATATATAGGTTGTCTTTTAATAAGGCTATAAAATCCTTCGATTATCTTGTTCATGCGGACTCCTCCTTATCCTCTCGCTGATACTTCAAAACAGAACCTATGTTGTGGTCAACAGAGTGCGTTTCCACAATTGCCGCACCTCCGAGTCGGGGATCATAAGTAGCTATGAACTTCGTAGGATGGTAAAAGTGAGTCATGAAGCAGTAGAGCCAAACTGGTCCACGGCCACTCAAAATTACTCCCTTGCTCCCCTCAACTTTTGGTGGTGTGAGGGCAGCTAAATCTTCCGGGATTATTACTCCTTCTATCTCAAAGGAGACGATAGTGTATTCATCACTTTCCTTCACGTCAAATTTTATTCCGCTCATTTATCTGCCCCTCATTCTAATTAGAACTTCTAAAGTCTTTTCTTATTTTGATACCTTATTCTTTTTGCTTCTGCTCTCTCGATGTTAAGCAGCCAAAGATTAGCATCAGTTTGTTTCAGGCACGATTGAAATTTTTTTACCCCTTATTTTCCCGAAAACTATCTCATTAACCGGGATTTTTACCTCTTCTTCTGAAATCAGGAGCTTTGCATCCACCTCTTCCACCAATTCAACTTCTAAATCCCCGCCCTCAACTTTTACCCACTCACCCTCCGGTAACTTCTCAAAATCTTCCATTGATTTTATTCTCACTTTCTGCATCGCTTATTAATTATTTAGCTTTCTTTTTATATAATCCTTTCTCCGTTTTTGTCGCATCCCGCGCTGTTATCAATGTAAATTCGTCTTTTCCCTTCTCCAAGAACAGAGCTAAAACTCGTCCTTCTCTCGTTCTCCCTAACAATTCATACCTCCTCCCTTCCCTCCTTACGAAATAATCACGCTCAAAAATGCTTAAAACCTCCTCCGCTTTAACATTATGACTTGCTATGTGCCTCTTAGCTCCTTCTGTTATGTCTATTCTTATCCGTCTTTTCATAAACCTTCTTTCTAAAGAAAGAAGCTTTACCAAGAAAGGATTATTTTTGCTGCGCAAAAACTGCGTACGTGTTTTTGGTGAAGTGTTACTTCACCAAAATAAACTTGTTTTGGA
>CAZOEM010000552.1:0-2473 GCA_964578735.1 uncultured Halobacteria archaeon
GGCATGGCAGGAATTCAGAAATAATAAAAATGCGAAAGTTAATTGGCAATTCACTGCCGATGATGCCCGGATAAAGTTATCTCGCCTTTATTCGACACTTGAAAGTTAACGCGACACTAGAAGGAGCGTTTTTTTAGGTGTTGGGGATCTTTATATACTATGTAGGTTATTGTGTATACCAGATGGAAGCATGTGAAAAGAGCTGTGGAAAGCGAATAAAAGGCATAAAAGAGGCGATTTCCCCGGCGGGTTAAACACGGACTAAAGTAGGATTGAAACGTTGACGAGAGAATAAACTCTACTTCATCTGTAATTAGTTAAACACGGACTAAAGTAGGATTGAAACAAAGGACCCAAAGCTTCAAAGCCAAGAAGAATAAAGTAGTTAAACACGGACTAAAGTAGGATTGAAACAACATAGCCAATAATCTTCTCACATCTTCATCGCTAGGTTAAACACGGACTAAAGTAGGATTGAAACCCCCTTAAATGCTTGACGTCTATAATCCATAGCATCAGTTAAACACGGACTAAAGTAGGATTGAAACTATTAACGATGCGTTCATTATAGCAGGTGGGTCAACCGTTAAACACGGACTAAAGTAGGATTGAAACTCAGATGTCAGATCGAAGTTATAACGAAACATTCATGTTAAACACGGACTAAAGTAGGATTGAAACGAAAAAAGTCTCACCATTGACATTCGACTTTTCATTGTTAAACACGGACTAAAGTAGGATTGAAACGTCGCACTAAAACTGAATGAAAGAGCATGTTTATGTGTTAAACACGGACTAAAGTAGGATTGAAACGACGAATATCGGTGCTTTTGTATTCGAACAACGGAGTTAAACACGGACTAAAGTAGGATTGAAACGTAAATGGGACCAGAACGTCATTAATAGCGGGATTAGTTAAACACGGACTAAAGTAGGATTGAAACGTATCAGATTTTAGAAGCGACGTTAATAAGGTAGTGTTAAACACGGACTAAAGTAGGATTGAAACTCAATACCACCTCGTAACTATATGATGACTTGATGTGTTAAACACGGACTAAAGTAGGATTGAAACACTTCTACACTTACTAAGATCAAAGCTAGAATAAAGTTAAACACGGACTAAAGTAGGATTGAAACCATGTAACCGCCATCGTCAAAACTAAAAGTAGATTGGTTAAACACGGACTAAAGTAGGATTGAAACAACGCAGTATACGAGAAAGAGGAGTCCAAAGATTGAGTTAAACACGGACTAAAGTAGGATTGAAACGAATATCCAGCACCGTTATTATAAGGCACGAAATAGTTAAACACGGACTAAAGTAGGATTGAAACAGTACAAACTTCTCTTGATCGAGATCATCAAAACGGTTAAACACGGACTAAAGTAGGATTGAAACGAATATCCAGAACCGTTATAGTAAGGCACAAAATAGTTAAACACGGACTAAAGTAGGATTGAAACTTCTCTATGCAAAACTGAGTAGAAGTGGCGAATATAGTTAAACACGGACTAAAGTAGGATTGAAACGTTATTGTCTCTGTTAGGGTCTTAATACTTGTTGCTGGTTAAACACGGACTAAAGTAGGATTGAAACTTTGCATATGTCATTCCATTGACCAACCCTGAACAGTTAAACACGGACTAAAGTAGGATTGAAACAGAATATAAGCGATCTATCAACTTCTATTAGTTCGCGTTAAACACGGACTAAAGTAGGATTGAAACCAAACAGAACATCCCTGGCTTGTGCCCTTTGGATTGTTAAACACGGACTAAAGTAGGATTGAAACCAGATAACTGCTATCTTTGGAAAAGATGGAGTCTTAGTTAAACACGGACTAAAGTAGGATTGAAACAGTGTAAACATTTCTTGATCGAGATCGCCAAAACGTGTTAAACACGGACTAAAGTAGGATTGAAACATCACACTTGCTTCAAGTGTTGTATCTATGAATGTAGTTAAACACGGACTAAAGTAGGATTGAAACCAATGTTTCAGAATCTATATCGGGTCTTGTATAAAAGGTTAAACACGGACTAAAGTAGGATTGAAACGTTTTAAGGTCAATAACAAACATATACGTCTGATCAGGTTAAACACGGACTAAAGTAGGATTGAAACATATTAACAACATCACGTGAAATAATATTACAGACAAGTTAAACACGGACTAAAGTAGGATTGAAACGTATCAGATGCCAATATGTCTGCAAGTGCTGCGGTTAGGTTAAACACGGACTAAAGTAGGATTGAAACGTTGTACCACCTGAATGCGTATGAGCACCTGTCGTGTTAAACACGGACTAAAGTAGGATTGAAACGAATCTGAAGAAACAGAGTTAAAGAAGGTATGGTTTGTTAAACACGGACTAAAGTAGGATTGAAACGTAGCTACTCCTGTCTCACGCTCAAATCCTGTTTATGTTAAACACGGACTAAAGTAGGATTGAAAAATTATTAACTCTA
>CAZOEM010000553.1:0-2469 GCA_964578735.1 uncultured Halobacteria archaeon
GGTGTAGTAATTACTCCAGGAACGTTATCAAACTTTGTGCCTCTCTATAAAAAATCGGGCGAAGAATCAAGGATTGCCACCCAGTATGATATGAAATCCGTTGAGGAAGTTGGACTTCTAAAAATAGATATACTTGGCCTGAGAACCCTTTCCGTTATCGAAAACACCTTAAAACTGCTTTCCGAAGAAAACTCACACATCGATGTCGAAAATATTCCTCTTGCCGATAAAGAAACCTATTTGCTACTAAGAAAAGGCGATACCGCAGGCGTTTTTCAACTCGAAAGCAGTGGAATGAGAAAAGTAGTGATGGAGCTCGAACCTGACAAGTTTTCCGATATTATTGCAGCAGTAGCTCTCTTTAGGCCTGGTCCAATGCTATACAGAACGGAATTCATCCAGAAAAAGAAAGGCGAAAGCAAAGTTACATACCCGCATCCTCTGCTTAAGAACATCTTACAAGATACTTATGGGATAATGATATACCAGGAACAAGTAATGCAGACAGCAAGTATTATAGCTAATTTCACTCTGGGTGAAGCAGATATGCTTAGAAGAGCAATGGGCAAAAAGATGCTTGACGAGATGGATGCAAAAAGAAAGGATTTCATAGAGGGAGCCAAAAAAAACCATGTAAACAGCAAAACTGCAGAAAAGATTTTTTCAACTATGATACCTTTTGCGGGTTATGGATTCAATAAGTCACATGCAGCAGGGTATGCAAGGTTAGCCTACGAGACTGCATACCTTAAAACGCATTATCCTGTTGAATTTCTCAGTGCAACTCTAAGTTCGGTAACGGACAACAGTAAGAAAATACGTTTCTTTGTAGAGGACTGTAAGAAGCATAAGATTGATGTTCTGCCCCCGAGTGTAAATACCTCATTTGTAGAATTTAAACCTATAAGCGGCAAAATCCACTTTGGACTTACCGCTGTTAAAAATGTTGGAGAAAAAGCCGCAGCCGAAATTGTCAAGAAAAGAGAAGAAAATGGATCATACACAGGTCTTTATGATTTTGTATCGAGACTGAATTCCGACATCGTCAATAAAAAAGCAATCGAAGGATTAGTAAAAGCTGGTGCTTTTGATTGCATAGAGAAAAACAGAGCGAGATTGTTTGCGTCCATTGAAATGGCTATCAAGGCTATGAGCAGTTTACGGAAGGAGAGAGCTTTTGGACAGACAAACTTGTTTGATTCTAAGAACACTGCAAATTCCGTTGAAGAAAAATTAGTCAAAGTCAAGGAATGGAGTAATATACGAATCCTGCTCAATGAAAATGAAGCTTTAGGACTATATTTTTCCGGACATCCTTTTGAAAATTGCTATGAAGAAGTTAAAGGTTTCACTAACCATTCGTCAAAGAACCTTGGCTCTGCATACGATGGAACCGAAGTAATCTGTGGTGGTGTGATTGAGGAAAAAAGAAAAACAAGAGACAAAAAGGGCGAATATATGGCATTTCTTACCCTTGCTGATCTCGACGGTTATTTTGATACCGTTGTATTTTCCAGTCTTTTCAAGAAATGCTGGCAAGATTTAACAATTGGAAATACTATTATCATTAAGGGCCAGAAAGGAACTAATTCCAGGCAATCAGATAAAGACAGTATAGTTGCATCCAAAATTCTTACTCTGGAAGAATTAAGGAAACATTATATCAGAAGAATTGAATTTCACCTTCCGTATGCTTTGCTGAATGACGAAGTAGCTCTCGATATTCAGCAAACAGTAGATTCACATTCAGGTGAAAAAGATTTCTATGTATATGTCAATGGTGATAAGGAAAAAGTTCCTTTGAAGTTAAAATCAAAAGTCGAGATATCGAAGCAACTGATAGATTCTCTACAGAAAATCAACAGTAACTGTTTCATAAAAATCGGAGGGAAAAATATTTAACTATTTTCTCTTTCTTATTCTACTGATTTCTAATCAAGAAAATTCCGTTCTTGGCTTCGCCAACCAGCTTTACGAGCAAGGGGATTACTACAGAGCAATTACGGAATACAAACGTTACATTTTTCTCTTTAATGATTCCGAGAACGAACTGTATGCAAGAAAAAGAATTCTGAGCTCATACAAGAATGCCAACAGATACACTGATGCTGCTCTTTACCTTGACACTTTCACAGACAATGAATACAAATATATGGAGAGAGGTAAGCTTTCTCTATTGATGGACAAAACACAAATGGCAAGGAATTTCTTTGCCAAAAACAGTTCAGACACAGCAACGTTTCTCACTGCCTGGTCTTACATTTTGGATAACGACTGGCAAAATACAATTTCTATACTTGACTCTTCTCATTGTAACTTATACATTGCTAATCTTTCCGAAAAAATGCTTGGATATGCACGTGAGGCGGATAAACATATTGAGAAAAAAAGCAAAACTCTATCGGCACTCTTTTCAATACTCATTCCAGGCGCAGGTAGGTTTTACACAAGAAGACCGGGAGACGGTTT
>CAZOEM010000554.1:0-2468 GCA_964578735.1 uncultured Halobacteria archaeon
ATTTTGTGGCACTAAAAGGGTCGACTGTTTCAATTCAACGAAAGGCGGGTTATATTCAAATTGAAGGAAAGACTCATCAAAAAGTAAAAAGTGATAATCATGTTTTTTCAGTGCAGTCAAATATGCGTTAAAAAAATCTTTTTCTCGGGCTGCTCTATAAAATTCACCGGATATTGGCTTTTTATAAAAATCCGCACTTTTAAGTAAGTCGAACTTGTTTAGTAAACGTTTTGCATGTTCTCGGGAAATATTAAAATTCTTATATTTCATTTAAGCTTTTTTGTTTTTGATAATTCTTGCAAGAGGGCATCTTCATCTATACCTAATTCACCAGCCTTATTCTCTATATATCTCATTATTTCATTATACTGAGCTTGTTTTCTTGTTAAATCTCGCTGAAATATCCTTAACTCTTTTAAATCTGGCATCTCAAAAACTAATTGGTAGTCATTATCAATAACTTTTTTAATCTCTTTTTCAAATTCTAATGCGCTCTTACCCGTGCCAGTAATGGTTGCCCAAGCATTAGCTCTCGTAATTGCAGTAAATAACTTATTTCTCGCAACTATTGAGTGTCTATTGTCGAAGATCCTATCTACACCAACGATATAAACACTACCCGCTTCATTTCCTTTAGCTCGATATACCGTTGTTAATGTGATATAATCTTCAATCATAAAATCGGTAGTGTTTGAAGGTGCCTCTAACAAATTAAATGTTTTAATGCCTTCATAGTTTAGTTTCTGTGATATTATGCGAAAATAAGTTCGTGCGTCAAAATCGTCTAAAGATATAACTATAATATCTTGTGGTAGAAGTTCTTCATCTAAATCCTTTATAATATTGTCCACAACAAACTGACATTCTTCACCAAATTTATCAAATATCTTCCATTTAATAGCGCTGTTATCCTTAGCCAGTAATTGATTTTTTATTAATGGGCTATTTTCTTCTGGTCTGCTAATTACCATGTGGTCGCCCGTACTATAGCCTCCTGCTAATATCTTAAAACCCAAGTCTTCCCAAAGTTCTTTATTCTCTGGCATTTGAATTATCTTATCACTGTAAATACCTAACCCTAAAGCCATTCCAGCAACCAAAATGGTACGTGGATTTCTGTAACATTTATGTAAGACCATATCTTGCCCCTCCTCCGTGGATGTTTTTGAAAAATCTACGTATGGCACACCTGACGGTTTTCTACCAAACGTTTTTATTGTATCTTGAATCTTCATATTAAAAATATTTTGACATTCATCATATCCCCAAATTACCCTATCATTTTGTGTTATCTTGCGACAAAGACGATAAAAGGAGGTTGGGAAATCTTGACCTTCGTCTAAAATGCTATAGTCATAGGATTTCTTCGGATTATTCTTTTCCAAATCTTTACAGACCTGGTCAAAGGCGTTCTTTCCATACGATTTAACATCACCAAAAGTAAGTGGAGGAACTTCGTTATCAATACAAGTGTTATAATATACTCCGTTTAGGTTCTTTCCACCCCATGCATGCATAATGTCAATTTTAGTCCAATCCGGATCTACGTCAGCGAATTCCCTGTAAAACCGGGTTATTAACCTCTTCACATAATCATGCAATTGTTTTGTCCAGTATGTGTAAAGAATATGTGCATCTGAGTCCTCTGAATGGATTCGAGCAGCCTTCATGGCTAGTACAATTGTTTTACCGGATCCTGCTAGCCCCCGTATTCTTTGTGGACCATCAATAATGCGTATTGCAGCTCTTTTCTGTTCCGAGTCAAAAGTTGCTATTTCTGATTCTATTTTTTCGAGTGTTCTTCCTTTAGTATCTTCTCCAGAATCTTTAACTGACCTTTTTTGGGGCTTTATTATAGCATGAGAACCTTCTAAGATAGACAAAATTTCTTTAACGACATTTTCACTTAGTGGACTATCAAGTTTAAAATTTTCAATCAAATTTCTTAAATCCGCAGATTCACTTACAATTGCCAATTCACCCCATTCCGTTTTAATTTGTTCATTGTATTCCTGAATGTATAGAGCAGGTTTTATCCTTACACTATCTATTAAACTAATAGGGTTCTTCCTCAGAAGTCTGCTCTTTATTAACTTGGAAAATAGTAAACTATACACCTGTTCAAAATCCGCTATTATGTCTTCAATCAATTCTGGATTTAATGTTCGCTTTGTTTGATCTAAGCATTTAAATATTATAATTCCATGATTTTTGCTTACTATCGTCACATCAGATTTTTTTTTAGTGTAATCCCTATCTCGATATAAAGGGAAATTATGATAAACTATTGCTTCCGTTAAAGCCAGCTCATCGCTGTTCTCTTTTAATAGAGAAATTAGTGCCTTTGCACTTGGATGCACATTTAATATAGGTTGATTTGCTTGTATTTCCATAAAATAATCATATGATTAGTATTAGGGAACTCCCAGTAAATAGTTTACCAATTTTGATATTAAAAAGCTTATATA
>CAZOEM010000555.1:0-2462 GCA_964578735.1 uncultured Halobacteria archaeon
CTCAGGTTGGATTTTCACCAACTGGATATTATGCATTTATCTCGGCACCCCCTCTTTATTTATCTCAATGTTCTCAATCTTGACATCAGGAATATCAAGCGGTATTTCGATTTTGGTCATTTTTATTCTCTCCTTTGCAGATTAACAAATTATAACTGCTTGTTTTAATTATATTTAAGTACCACGTGAGATACCAGAGAGCCATAAAAGTAAAGGCAAGGTATGAGAATGAAATGTTGAAACCTTTTGGGAAGTTGGATTTGGAGGCGGGAGAAGAAGTGGAAATAGAGGTTCCAATCTCAATGGTAGAGAAGACGTATGCGGTATCAAAGCTGAGCGATGAGATAATTGAGGAGATAATAGAAACGACGGAAAACGGTGAGTGAAACAGCATGAGGGAACTGAAACTTGAAGACATTCAGAGGGCTCGAAAGTATTCATAGACTCTAACATAATCACATACCATCTCTCAGGACATAACCTCTTCGGAGGAACTTCCAGGAATTTCCTCAAAGGTGTTGAAAGTGTCGAATACGAAAGCTATGTAAATGATGTAGTACTTTCTGAGGTTCTATTGAATTACATAAAATCGGAGCTTTTCCGGCTGAGAGGAATAAAACCACACAGAGTAGTACGAGAGATAAAACGAGAGCCAAGCCTGATTGGACTTGTGAATTTTGATGCTGTAACCAAACTTTTCGAGAATTTAAGAGTGGAAATTCTTCCATTAGAATATAAGTGTAAGGAACTCGTGGAATTTATAAGTGGATACTTCTTATTGCCGAATGATGCTTTACATGTCGCCACGATGAAAAGATATGGAATAACGAATATCGCAACAAACGAGTCCGACTTTGAGAGGGTGAAATGGATAAAAGTTTGGAAGCCTTAAACAAAAATACGGAGAAAAATGAAACAAAAAACGGTCTGTATTGTTGGATTAGGGTATGTTGGTTTACCGTTAGCTGAAGCTTTTTCAAAGCACTTAAGAGTGATAGGATTTGACATAGACGAAGAAAAGATAGGGGATCTAAATAACAAGAATAAAAACAAAAACAACCTGGAATTCACCACAGACCCATCTAAGATAAAACTGGCGGATTTTGTTATTATTGCTGTGCCCACGCCTGTAACGAAATCGAAGGAGCCTGATTTATCGTATGTCAAATCCGCAGTAGAAACTGTCGGCAAGAACCTAAAGAGCGGTGCCACAGTGGTATTGGAGTCCACCGTTTATCCTGGCGTTACAGAAGAGATCATTGCACCCATTTTAGAAAGAGAATCTGGACTAAAATGCGGAGCGGATTTCAAAATTGGTTACTCGCCCGAACGGATAAATCCAGGTGATGAAGCGCATGCGTTAACAAAGATAACGAAAATAGTTGCAGGAATGGATGAAGAAACAACAGAAATATTAGCCGAGCTTTACGGCTTGATAACAAACGTGTATAAAGCAAAGGACATACGAACAGCCGAAGCGGCTAAGGGCTTGCAGAGAAATAAAATGGTAAATTTTGTCAAGTGGCGTATAGATAAAGAAGCATGAACACCACCAGCATGCCCCCTTTGTATTTTAAGAGGAATCTTTTACATTTTAAGAAAACTAAAAATTTGATAGGTTATTTTCCGGCAAGCCCTAAGGTTATTGAGAACATCCAGCGAGATTTGAATATTGCATCGATGAATTTATTTATATAAAAAATATAATAAGTTATTATTAGGGGTGGAAAAAATGGAAATCCAAAAGGCATTCATGGAAGATATGAAGTGGGGTCTCGACAATTATAAAAATCTGCAACTGAAGTTCAGAGATATATGGGTTGCAATCGTGAACAAAGAGGTTGTTGTAGCAGGCGAAAATATAAAATACGTGGAGGAGAAGGCGTCCAGGCTCACCGGCAAGGGAAAAGAAGAGATTCCGGTGATTTTCGTAGAAAGCGGTGCACATGTCTATTAAGTTGCGAATCAGGATAAAGAAACTGATAGACCCAGAATTGGATTTGAAATTGGACTATGGAGAACTGATAAGATTATCAATCTTAATTCAGTTTAAGACAGAATCAGGACGGAGTAAGCTGTATGAGGCTATAATTGATACAGGTGCGCATACATCGGTAATTCCGAAATATATTTGGGAAGGGATTTATACAGAAGAGAAGGCGGATCATTTTGTTCAGGGGATTGTTCCTAAGAAGGAGTGTAGTTTGCCTGTAAAAGTAAGCATTATTAGAGGTATATTGTTTGATGATGCGTTGAACCACACAAATGAGGTTGAATTCTATGCATATTGCGCTCTTGATGATAGAGTTCCGCTGATTCTTGGATTTAAAGATTTACTTGAGACATTCACGATTTGCTTCAATATCGGTTCAGGTGTAGCGTATTTGGAGGAGTGAAAAAGGGGACGAGGCGAAAGGCTAATGAGTAAAGAGGGTTTTAAATTTAAAGAACTTAGAGTTTGG
>CAZOEM010000556.1:0-2456 GCA_964578735.1 uncultured Halobacteria archaeon
CTTCTGTTCGCGATCCTTAGCCGAGCCGATCTTGTTTATCCGGGGCCGAAGCGTGTTTTCATCCCTCCTGAAAGAGACACCCAAATAACCTATCGCTTAACAGGTCTATCAGATAAATATCATGATCTACAATCAGCATAGATACGAGACCATCCAAAAATTATGATGTCTGCTAATTTTAGATTCCAGCGGAGATAAGTGATTAAAAACAACAGATGGCGATAGCTATTTAAGACATAAGCTATATAAATAACTCAAGAAATAATATCTTTATAAAGTAAGATATGAAGAAAAGGCAACACAAAAGATGAAAGTAACATCTATAACATGGGGGAGCGATGTCTCATTGCTCGTTGAAGTGGGTAAGGAACTTGGAATAGAATTGGATGCGTGGTCTGCACGCGACCTGGAGGATGAGAGAAGGCGGAAGGATTGTATAAACTCATTGGAGCACGCCGATGTCACTCTTCTGCGTCTAACAACTGATAAGGTCTGGGATGAGTTCATCGAGAAATTAAACAAGAACGTTCCAATAATCCCTATAGGACGAAACACATTCTTCCGCTCTCTTTCAAACGTTTCAGTGGATATTGTTGCAACGGTCAATGCCTACCATGCATATGGCGGGGCAGAGAACATAAAGAACATGCTAAGATATATCGGGAAAGAGGTCTTAGGTCTGGATTACACGTATGAGAATCCCAGGGAGACGATGTGGCAGGGCATATACCATCCGGATGCAAAAACTACCTTTGCGAGCATAGAGGAGTATTTGCAATGGTATAAACAGAAATCCCGGCACAAAGTCGGGATAATATTCCCCCGCACATTATGGGCAAATGGCGACCTGGAACTCATCAATACCCTGGTCCGTGAACTGGAAAAGGAATTCGATGTGGTTCCTGCGTTCTGCTATGGTATGGGTGATGCGGAACTCGGTGCTAAGCCAAGCGGCGAAGTTATAGAAGACTTATTCTTAGGCCCTATCAAGCTAGATGCACTAATAAACCTACAATCGGTATTTAATGCGGGAACTGAAGAAGGATCGACCAATTCCCTGAAAGAACTCGATGTTCTTGTATTCCATCCTCTACTGGCATATTACAAGACAGAGGAAGAGTGGCGGGGGGATAGTCAAGGGCTATCCAATCTGGAAGTTGGCTGGAGTGTCGCGATGCCCGAATTCGAAGGTGTGATCGAGCCGATAATCATTGGAACACCGAGAGCCGAAAAGGAACACGGAGCAGAGTTTGAGCGGCATGTACCAATCAATGAGAGGATAGCGAAAATCGTGAACAGGATGAAGAGCTGGCTAGCATTGAAAGATAAGCCAAAATCCGCCCGAAAAGTTGCTTTTATTCTACATAATAATCCTTGCGCATCTGTTGAAGCGACAGTAGGGAGTGCAGCACATCTTGATGCTTTAGAGAGTGTTGCGAGGATATTGAAAAGCATGAAAGCGGAAGGCTATTCCATCGAGCCTCCGGAAGATGGCAAAGCGCTTAGCGAGACTATCATGACTCGAAAGGCTATTTCTGAGTTCCGATGGACAACAGTGGACGAAATCGTAAGTAAAGGTGGTGCACTTGCGATGATAACCAGGGAGGATTATGAGATTTGGTTTGATACACTTACCCGGGAAGTGAAGGGCAAGACATGTGAAGTCTGGGGAAATCCGCCTGGTGCAGCAATGGTTTACGATGGTAAAATCGTAGTAACCGGTATAGAATACGGAAACGCAGTGGTATGCGTACAGCCGAAGCGAGGTTGTGCGGGTTCAAGATGCGATGGTCAGGTCTGCAAGATACTCCACGACCCGGAAGTGCCCCCGCCGCATCAATATTTAGCTGTCTATCAGTATCTGGAGAACACATTCGGCGCAGATGTGATCGTTCATGTAGGAACACATGGCAATCTGGAATTTCTACCTGGCAAATCGCTCGCACTGTCAGAAAGCTGTTACCCGGACATAGCAATAGGGAATTTGCCTCATCTTTATATCTATAACTCAGATAATCCGTCAGAAGGGACAATCGCAAAGAGAAGGACTTATGCAACGCTTATAGACCACATGCAAACAGTAATGACCGAAAGTGGCTTGTATGGCGATTTAAAGGAACTCGAAGATCATATCGCAGAGTATAACAAAGTAAAATCGTCAGATAAGGCAAGGACTCATGCTTTAGAGCACATAATTATTGATCTGTTGCGAAAAACTAAACTATCCAAGGAGATAAGACTTGATAAAAGGTTAGAGGATGGATATTCCAGTGATGCAATAATAGGACTTGCACATGAGGTTATCACCCGCATATACAACACCCAAATCCCTGATGGCATGCATATCTTTGGTGAAGTTCCAGAAGCCGAAAAGAAGATTGAACTAATCAATTCGATACTGAAACACGATTCAGAACTGAGGAAACTTATTTTCGAGCTTATGGGACAGGACATCG
>CAZOEM010000557.1:0-2448 GCA_964578735.1 uncultured Halobacteria archaeon
ATTATTTCCATACACACTCCTCATTCTCTGTGATAAAAGGATTTTTGGCTAATGATAGGTTACCCGTGGGTTCATAAACAGGCTTATCAGGACGTATTTTCAACCGGCCTTCATAAGCAAGTTTAACGCGTTCATAAGCAATATCGTAATATTTCTTGACTATTTCTGAACCTGCAATTTTCCTCTTGTTTATTATTCCAGCAACAGTTGTTGAACCAACCCCTAAAAAGGGATCAAAGATAATATCTCGCTCATTTGAAAGAGCAAGAACCAATCTTTGAACGAGTGCAATTGGGAATTGGCAGGGATGGGTTGTTTTTTCTATATGGTTGTTTTTTACATTTGGAATATCCCAAACATCTGAAGGATTTTTACCTTTAGGGTTACTGGAATATTTTCCGACATTTGGCCCTTTAAAATGTTTTTTACCAGGATATTTTTGAGGGACACGCACCGCATCCAGATTAAAAGTGTAGTTATCACTTTTTGTAAACCACAGGATAGTTTCATATCTACCAGAAAAACGCTTTGAACAATGTAGTCCAGGACCAAACTGCCAAACAATACGGTTTCTAAGTTGTAAGCCATTACTTTTGAAACAATCGTAAAGTAATATATCGAGAGGTATGATTTCCCCCTTCTCTACATAGTTTCCAATTTCCCAGCAAATGCTCCCCTCATCCTTAAGTATTCTTACGCATTCATTAATTACCCGGCTTTGCTGAGAAACGTATTCATTAATATCCAGTTTTTTTTCATATTCCTTGCCAATGTTGTATGGTGGAGAGGTAATAATTAGTTGAATAGACCTATCAGGAATTTGAGTTAAAAAAGCGAGACAATCACTGAGATACAAAGTTGCAATGTTCTCTTTGGAAAAAAACATTTTGATTTTCAATATTTCCTGAGGAGCAAAGAGGCACCTATTGGGGCCATATTTTATGGACATATTCAACTATCTTCCGGCTCATTTTTAACTGAGCCACCGTTTTGCCTAACCTCAGTGTATCCAAACTTAGTTCGCATACCCTTCCAGTTTGCCGATATACCCGAACATGGTTCGCATATACATTCCTCTGGTCAAACTTCTCCATCTTTAATCATCTTCCCCTCTTTTTATCTGTAAGCTATCCAACGGACTTTTCATCTTACCCATATTCTTGTTACTCATATGAGTATATATTTCTGTTGTCTTTGAGCTTTTGTGCCCCAACAGCTTCTGGATATGTCGCAGGTCTGTACCGCTTTCCAGCTAAACGCTGATGCCCGTAGGAATAGCGACTACTGATGCCTTTATCCAATCTCTGACTCGCCTCAGCGGCAAAAGGGTACCGGAGGTAATTCTTGATGAGCGGGGACGCCTGGTGGATGCTATGGCTGACTCCTTCCACCATACGATGATGAAACGAGTGGCTATCTTCGGAGACCCCGACACAGTTTTGGGGTTAACCAGATTTGTTTGTGAATTGGGCATGACCCCGGTGGCAGTAGCAGCAGGTAAGAGCAAAACATTTACGCAGGATGCGGAAGCTGTCTTTGCTGAATACCCGCACCTGTTTTTGGATACGCCGAAAATCTTCAACGGCGGGGACCTCTTCGAGTTGGAGGAGTATCTGAAAACGTGCAAACGACTGGATTTAATCATTGGGCATTCCAAGGGTGTAGATATCGCTAATGAGATAGGTGTACCGCGGGTGAGAGCAGGTTTCCCGATTTATGACCGATTCGGCTACCAGAAGAAGCCGATAGTGGGTTACCGGGGTGCGGAGCTTCTCCTTTATGATATTGCTAATGCCATACTCGATTATCAGTATCCAGACGACCGTACGCAGCAGTAAGGATGGATACTGGTTCAGCCCTACAAATACGACTCTGGCATGGGGGAAATGTTATCTATAATACCTCCCTTCCAGGCGTATAACGTCACGAGCGTATCTGAAGTTTCCGAAGGGGATTTTGGGCGGAGCGTAGCGGAGCCAGATAAATATGCTCTGTTATATGCTGTTGTACGCATCTTATCGCTTTATTCCTCCTTTCAGTTTGTCGATAATCCCTTCTGCCACTTCCAGTATTTCTTCTATCTCTTCTTTTGAGTAAGAAGTAATCGGTCCCGGCGGATACCGCTCCTCATAATAGAATGCAGTTAATTCCCTGCCAAGATCGAGATATTTTTGGAATTCATCATCAAAACTCATAGCCTCGGTTATGAGTAATTCAATATCGTGGATATTCTTTAATCCCCAGCCCTTATATATAAGAAACCCTTTTAAGTATTTTTCAACCGCCTGGTGAATATGAAAAAGTACCACATCAGAGTATTCATCCTCAGCAAGAAGAATATTCGCAACTTCTAAATCGTGTTTCCCTCTTTCAAACCATTCTTTAACTACTTGCTCTTTCATATAAAATTGTTCCTTTTTGGATTATTTCTTTTATAAAATCATCACC
>CAZOEM010000558.1:0-2445 GCA_964578735.1 uncultured Halobacteria archaeon
CATTACCATCTAGGATATTAATATCGCTGGGAAAGTTATGCAGCTAAACAAATACGTATTTTTAAATGCTTCTTTTATCTATTGGTATATGAGCAAGTAAGATGATAAGGATCAAGGATTTATCCAAAGACTGGAAAGAATTCACACTAAAGAACATAAACATAGAAATAAAAAAGGGTGGATATTTCGTTATACTGGGGCCGACTGGCGCGGGAAAGACGTTGCTACACGAAACAATCGCGGGTTTTTACTTCCCCGACAGTGGAGAAATCAGGATTACTATGGTTCATGTTACGCATGACCAGACAGAGGCGATGGTCTTAGCAGATAGAATCGCTGTAATGATGAATGGCCAGATACAGCAGGTAGGCACTCCGTACGAGATATTCAATAAGCCGCTAAATGAAGAGATAACTGATTCCGTTGGCGTTGAGAACATATTACACGGGGTCGTTCAGGATAATGAGAACGGCATTGCTAAGATAGAAGTAGATATGGGCGCTAACATGTTTGCAGTCATTTCATCTGTTTGATAATATAACGGTTCATATATTTCATATCATGGTCTGAAATAGCCCCCTGCTCATTGCAAGCAATGATAAACTCTCGGATAGCTTTGGACGGTGTTAAGCATTCGGTCTCCCATAGCTGCTCAAATATGCTTTTCTCATCTGTTCTAACTTTCGCAGAGATAGCGGTCATGTCTTCGGTCGGCATTTGTTATCACGGTTTATAATTTAGTCTATCCCCATTAATCGGGGTCAACTTACGTCATAGTTGTTACATAAAACTAAAAAAGGATAGTGCAAAAAAGGAAAAAATGAGGATTTAATAATAATCCTCTACTTCAAGTTTCCAGCCATTAAGATTCGCCGCACCAATAACGAAATAGTACTCACCGGCCCCTTCGGAGATATACTGTGTATCGCTATAACGCGATTCGTAACAAACCCAGTTACTCACATAACCGCTTGTTTGGCCCTGGGGGTACACATGTACATAAAACCCAGTAAGCCAAGTATAGGAAGAACTTCCGTTTAGCGACCATTTCACTCGCCACTCATCTCCCTTGATGGTGAATGGCGGTGTTGTCTTATCCTCACTACCCGTGAACGTAATTACTGAATGCCATGTCTTTGGTGCGGGTGTTGGTGTTGGTGTTGGTGTTGGTGCTGTTTTCTCTTCTATTCCAACTATCTTTTCTGTTGTCACATTAATATATACATCCAGCAACCTGTTTGAGAAAGACCATTGAACCCTCCAGGTGTTTTCCCCTTTGTAACCTTTGAAATTAGACACTTGTACAGTTGTTATGTTTGTGGCATTCAAGAAATCTGTAACGGTGGCATTTCCTATTGAAATGTAAATTGCATCGCAGAGACTTACATTATCTACCAAAGGGAATGTTGGAATTTCTTCTTTATCTTCGGGAAGAAGTTTTTTATAATTCTCGAGATGTTCATCAGCACTATTTATATGCTCCTTAGAAGACTCAAGGTCATCGTTATCCAAATTTTTTGCTCCCCTCTCCAAGTAATAAGCGCCCTGTTTAACATCTTGAAGATATTTTTTAAACTCATTTTTTGCGGGTTGCATCGCCGGGGATACATCTAATTGGTCGATTTCAACCAATCTTTCTGTGGCATACCTATAGATTTCACCACCCCAAAATTCTGCATTATCTAACGAGAAGTCTGATGTTAGTGACTCAACATAGCTTACTATTGTTTTGTTTGTATCTTCAGCCCATTCTATGAAATCGGTGTCTTGTTGATTTGTTAGTGCGGTTAAACTCCCTTTATCTGCGGTATCTGTCACAAAAGAAATATCACCCATTGATTTTAACTCACTATTCAAATCCGCTATAACAGCCTGCTCGTAATTCCATGAATCTTTGTCGAAAGCGTCTTCGCTAAGCACGCTTACAGTAAGAAGACTGCTTATCACAACTAGGGCTATTAAAATTGCTACGACTTGTTTTTTCATTTTTTCTTTTATCACATCCCTTTACTAGGACTATTAGTTGGGTCGGTATAAAAGCTTTTTGATATATGTACGTTTTTTATCTATTTGGGACACGTACCAACATCTCAAAAATCTGTGCTTCCCCCTTTTAAATAGCGTTACTTAATTGAACGGGCATATGAAGATCAATCTATCAAAACCAAGAAGCAGATAAAAATCTATAGAGATATAGTATTAATTTCTATTCCAGCAACGATTGCAGGAGTGCGTTTTTGCTTCCCTCTGCCCTTGCCGAGCGTCAAACTCATATGCGGCCTGACGAAATTATAAACTCGTGAGATGCGTACGCCGTCCCATTCTTTCACTACCGGGGCATACATGCTACCCCTGAAATATGCTTTTATTTGCCCAACATACGCTTCCAGACCGTCCGTTGTAATCAATCTTGGCACACCATGTGTCCTTGCCTTTATCGTCTTT
>CAZOEM010000559.1:0-2442 GCA_964578735.1 uncultured Halobacteria archaeon
GGAATTAACAAAGGAAGATATTTTTAGACTGTTTGCCGAAACCGACAGAAGGTTTAAAGAAACTGACAGAAGGTTGGACAGAAGATTTGAAGAAACGGACAATAAGATAAAAGAATTAGCCAGCCTCTTCACAGGACAGTGTGGTAAGTTAATTGAGGCACTGGTCAAACCATCAGCGCTAAAACTGTTCCAGGAAAGAGGTGTAAAAGTTACCGAAACTTACCAGCGGCTGAAGAGTTGTCGTAATGGGTTATTTGTTTTAGCATGCAGTGCCGAGGGGATGATCAGGATTCTAAACAACCCTGATTTTCAACTAAAAAATAAAAATGCCAGAAATTAATATTCCTAGACCTTGCAAGGTGATCATAACCTTTCTTGACAAGTTGTGGCGATGATTTTCTAACAATCGGACCCAATTTTAAAAACTCCAGTTGAATTCTAGATGATCACACTTGATAAGAATTCATTATGGCAATAGACGTTAATTATGTGATGAAACGATTATCTACTATTCCATCGCACCAGCAGGAAGAAAGCCAAGCACGGCTAATCTTCGAGACACAATCTTTCATTGTGTATCGTGAACATACTAAATGGTAAACAATCGTCGAAATGGAGAGGAATGAGTCCTGTGAGCATGGAGAATATTGCGCTTTTTATACCTGCTTGACTAAGTGGTTTGTGATATGGAAGGAAAAAGTGCCCATTATGAGAATTTGTCCACTATAAAGGTGATAGGACACGGAGAGACCATTTTTGGGCTGTGTAGGTCTATTTGGTCGGCTTTATCTGTGTCAATAACAGATGTAAAAAAAACCGAAAATCACTTTATGGGGAGACAACAATATATTAAAAAAAGTTCGCTGCTTTGTGGGTGGGAAAAGCGAAGCGGAATGAGAAAAACAAAAGCTTTGAATTATTCGTAATCTGCTATGATTCAATAAGAGGTAGTATGATACTGAAGAATCCTGAAAAGAGGGGGAGAATAAAAGAATGGGAAAAAATTTGGGGCTTTTTGAAGGTTTTACAAGACAAAAGGGTTTGGTTGATGTAGGAGACGGGGAAGAGTACGATGCACCGCGAGAAGTGTTTTAAATGGATAAAAAAGTTTTTTGGTGTTCTAAATGAAGATGTTAAAATATCTCAATAAAAGAATGTTCATATGTTTGAGTTTAGCATTGATAATTTTAATTGTGGCAAGCTTTGTAGCAAGTTCCGTAGAAGCTCAAGGAAAGGTGATAATCAAGTTGGGTGAATATCCAGAAAAACTTCGCGTTGGAGAACCAATAGTGTTTAACTGGAACATTACTCAGAGACCATATTCAGCTGGTAATTATTGTTTTGAAATTATTTTTGATCCTTGGGGGGAGAGGGAGGTTGTATATTCTGAAGAGCGATCCATACCACAGAATGAAACTTTTAACGATACTTACAGGTGGGAAACCATTGAAGCATCGCTAGGAGAGTACTCTGCCACTATTAGGTTTCCTTGTACATATCCAAGAGCCGAGTCAACCACTTACTTTGAAGTAGTAGAGACATTGTTGGTTATCCAGAAAAAGTTAGACGACAAAGATGAAAGATTATCGAGATGGGAATTCAAAGTAACAGCTCGTGGTAGGAAACCCAAAGCGTATTTTACTAACGATAGAGGTGAAATAAGAATAAAAGTACCAAGAGAATACGAAGGAAAAGTCTACACGATAGAAGAAGCATTGCCGCCCAACTGGAGTGTGGTACCCTCAACTAAACAAACAGTAAAAGTACCAAAAGGCGAGACAAAAACTGTTTCATTCCACAATATACCACATACACCCACACCTTCTCCTCCTACACCCACGCCCCCCCCTCCGACTCACCTAATAATCCAGAAATTTAATGATACAAATCGAAATTACGAAATAGACAAAGGAGATGAAAAGTTACCTAACTGGGAATACGATGTAACGAATCCTGCTGGTGCAACCAGACTATACAAAACCGACATATACGGGGAAATAAGAATAGATATCCCTAATAAAGAAGAGGTAGGGGATTACGAAATAGTTGAAATAGTCAAGGAGCCAGGATGGAGACTAATAAAAAAAGATACAGATGCACCTATTGTAGAGGAAGATGAAGAATGGATAGTTATTAGAGTAGAAAAAGGTAAAGAATCAACAGTAAAATTCCTTAATTCCTTTATATCAAACGGAACGCTGTTAATCCATAAGTTCCATGATTCTAACCGAAATAAAGTATATGACTATGATGAAGAAGGCTTGGGTAATTGGGAATTCACTGTTACACAGGAGGGAGAGACAGTAGCTACATGTAAAACAAACGAAACAGGATTTTGTGCTCTCAAACTAAAACCCGGAAGATATAGTATAACTGAAAACAAAAAGAAGGGGTGCCGAGATAAATGCATAATATCCAGTTGGTGAAAATCCAACCTGAGGA
>CAZOEM010000560.1:0-2429 GCA_964578735.1 uncultured Halobacteria archaeon
CAGACCTGGATACAGACGATGAGGACACGGAAGACGTGAAAGTAACAGAAAAGGAAGTCATATTTGATATGCCCTCGACCGTAGTAATAGGAGAGGATTTAGAAATCCGAGGTACGACAAATGCCGGTGACTATGTAGATATTGCAATTGATGATTATATAGTATATTCTGGCATTCCAATTGAAGCGGATGGCACATTTGAGGAGGATTTGCGAACGCCCGAGACGAGAGGTACAGGAACGCCGGGAACAATAGTGTTAGAGGCATTTATAAGGGTTGTAGGTGAGACACTACCTAAGCTTTATACTGATATTTCAGATATGGAAGAAGATGGTTCTGTATCGGTATTACTGACATCGGGATCAGTGACCGTAGATATTTCAGCGGAATCTGTTGCACAAGAGGATGAGTTCACGGTAGAGGGCACAGCAGAAGGTTCTGATTTCGTTGAGATCGTAACAATCGCTCCAAAGGGCGGTTCAGGGAGAGGAATAAATCCGGGTAGTGTTCCGGCTGTTACAGGTATTACATGGGACAGTTCCGCGGTATCAGATATAGATTATAGCTACCTAAAGGACCTCTACGTCAATGAGGACGCAAACACGGGTAAATATGCCGTAGTTGTGGTAAGTCCGGGACGTAATGGTGTATATGATGAGCTTAACAGCACAGACCTTTTTGGTTCACCACTGTTTAACGCAGCGTATGGCGATCTTGCATCGAAGACACAAGACCAGATTTTAGCTATATTCGATGATGCAACGATAAAAGCAGCAGGGAGCGATGATCTCATGGTGGTGGGTTACATAAAGGTTGAAACACCTATGGTAGACCTCAATCCAATAGGAAGCATAAACGCAGGAGAGCCACTTGTTGTAACAGGGACATCGAACAGAGCGGAAGAATCTAGAATTATTGTCACTGCTACGGGACCGATAGTACTTGAACCACAGATAGTACTTGAACCACAAATTGTTCAAATAGAAAACGGCACGTTCGAGGCAACATTTGATACAACGGGTGCAGAAGAAGGAACATACACGGCAAAGGCAGACGATGGCAAGGGGTATACGGATGAAGCAACGGCAAAAATACTCCCGGCAATTACGCCTACAACAATGCGGCTCTATAAAAACTGGAACTTCATTTCAGTGCCCAAAAAGCTTGCCGATGGAAACAATACTTTCGAACAGGTTTTTAGTGATGTTGATTCTTTCGAGCATTCTATTTACTGTTATAACACGACAGAAGGCTGGAGTGCAGTAAATGGAACCGAAGAAGTCAAGCCTCTCAGTGGATACCGGATTTACTCCGCTGAAGCAATGGTAGTGAATTTAACATATGACGTTTATCCATTCAAAACGCCACAGACAAGAGCGTTATACAAAGGTTGGAATGCAATTGGTTTCTCAGACACGAAAGCAACGGCAGCGAATTCCGCTTTAACATCCATAGAGAAAAGCTGGGCGTATTTAATTGGTTTTGACGCCGATAAACAAGAATACGAGTCTGCAATAATAAACAACGATAAAACAGGCGGAATCCATGATGAACACAATTTAATGCATCCAATGAGAGGTTACTTGATTTACGTAACCGAAAATTGCGCATTAGCAGGAATAAGCGCCTAAAATATCGGAATTCACCTGAGATTTTGTATTATTTGACAACTTGTAGAGCAAAATGATATATACCTAAGTAAAAGATATTATTAGGTAATTCTTTCGATCCCTGGAAAGTGATGGGTAAAATAGAATCTATTAGAGAGTATGAAAAGGAGAAGAGAATGATGAAAATTGGATTTTACAACCGAGAAAGAGAGAAAAAGGAAATCATGAGCATCTTAAATACCGAACCTACGTTGATTACCTTCATTTACGGACCGATTAATAGTGGCAAGACAGAGCTCATAACGGATTTAATAAAAAACCTGCCGGAAAGTCACAAAGTATTTTACATAAATCTAAGGGGGAGATTCATTAGCAACTACGATGAATTCATAAAAGTTCTCTTTGACGTTGAGCACGAAGCGAGATATGGAAGAATAAAAGAGTTCCTCAAACCGATAGTAGATGTTCTACCCGAAAGCTATCACGGAATTCCAATACCAAAGGATATATTTTTGAAGTTATTTAAGGAAAAAGAGATCGAGGATGCTTTTGTTTATATAGAAACAGTTCTTAGAGCTTTTTATAAAAGTGAGCGTCCTCCACTGCTGGTAATAGACGAATTGCAAGTGATAGGGGACCTGAAAGTGGACGATTTGCTGGCTTATAAACTGTTTAATTTCTTTGTGCGATTGACAAAAGAGTTGCATTTGGCGCATGTGTTCGTGATGACTTCCGATTCCATTTTCATCGAGCGTGTTTACAGTGAGGCAATGCTAGAAGGGCGAAGTGATTATGTGTTGATTGATGATTTTGAAGAAG
>CAZOEM010000561.1:0-2424 GCA_964578735.1 uncultured Halobacteria archaeon
CATCCACACCGCATAATAATTTTATATTCCTTTCTGGAATGCCAAAAACACCTTTAAGATAATCCTTAAAAGTTTCAGCATCGCTTACACAATATTTAAGTTTCTTGGCACTCGGATAATCTTGAATACCAACGACCAGAGCATAACCGCTCTTTCTTTCTATCCTCCTTTCAGGTATTCCGTGCTTAACATCTTCTACTAATTCAACTCTTTCTTTAATTCTTTCTTTTGGAACAAGATATAGTGAAAGTGATAGAATTTCCGCAGGCGAATAGCCACGGTCCTCTTTCACGTTTACAGTTATGGTGGCTGTTTTTCTTGGAAGTTCCGTGGGCATTTTGCAACTAAAAGTCGCTATCTTGTTTTCTCCAGATTTGATATCTCCAATATTGCGTTCCTTCCCCCAATATCGAAGCAATGTTTCATCTCCTTCCAGCAGTATTCGCACTTGTTTCGCAGTACCCTCTCCATGATTACTAACTATTACTCTTATACCTTCATTTGTGCCACCCACAATTGTATTATTTCCATCAAGTGCTGTAACTTCTACTTTTAGTTTCGGTGGCTTTTCAGCGACAGGTGGTTCAGAAACCTGTTTCTTTGTTCGAATAACCAGCATTTCCTTTTTTGTCGAGAATCCTACCCAATCGTATGCAATAATTTCAAGGTGATTATCTCCTAACCGCAATGGCAAAGTGATTCCAACAGAAAGTCTTTTTGATGGCGTATCTGAAGAAAACCATCTTAATTGGTTTCCATTTAATTTAACTGAGACACCCCGTAATCCTAAATTGTCGTGTGCCTCAAAAGACAGGAGTTTAGAATTTTCGTAAGTTTTTATCACATCTCTATTGAAAGGAGATTTTAATACCAATGCAGGCGTGCGAGCATTGTCTACAAGTTTATAAAAAATATAATGAATAAATTTGGCTACACCTTCGGCAGTTTCATCCTCGTTACTCGTAGCAAGAATTTTTTCCGATTTATCTTTGACATCTAAGACAATTTTACACTTCCTTTCAATAAAATATCCTGATTCAAGAAAGAAGATTTGGACTTTATTCTGATATCCCCACCACCATTGCGTTTCTCTTGGATATGAAATATCTTTATAATCTGTAGCATGTATAGAATTCCATACAATTGCGTTAAAGTCACCCATATCCCCAGCAGCATTCCAAGAATCCCACCGAATTAACCAGTCAGCTTTTTCTCGACTTTCAACAGATTCAAGGATGTTTTTCTCTTCCGTGCTCTTAATTGCCTCTTCGATTATCGATCTACCAGCGGCATTAGAGAGATCAAAATAAACTTTTGGAACTCCTCTCATAGTAGCCCCTTGAATACCAGAGGCTTCTAAATATCCTTTTGGTGCACATGACAGAAATAATAAAAGGAATATCCCAATTAAAGCAATTTTTGAAGTCTTTTTATAGGCTTGCCAATTAGTAAATAAACTTTTCATAATTCCCCTTTCATTCCTCTATCCAAAGCTCCAGAAGCTTAGAGTCCCATCTATGAGAACTTTCAAGATTTGCCAGGAACTGCTGTAGTTGGTCGTCGGAGAATTCGATCACTCCTGTACTAAAATCAGTTTTGTTAAAATCGAACTCCATTATCCTGCTTGATGTGGCAATGATTTTTACAAAGTTATACCCTAACGGGCGCATCGCTGTAATCCATACGTCTTCGCCTGACGGACAGATAAACTCACTCAAGCCAACAAAATTGCTGGTTTCATATCGATTAGGATAAAGCATATAGACAAGGCTATTTGTTTTATCATACCCTATTACATATATATAGCATGGCTGTTTGACCTCTATTTTAATCTTCAGGTGGTCTCCCACCTTGACCCCTGAAGGCATTTTCAGGACTTTTCCCTCAGAAGTAAATGGTTTAATTTCTCCCAGAAAATTCCCTGTGTTTTTGAGGTTTACAAGATGCAACTCTGGATTATCACTCCTTTTAAGCCTATCCAGAGCCACCCTCACGTTAGACCTGAGTTCTACTTCTCTGTTTTCTGGAATCTCTTCAAGTAATCGTTTAACTTCATTATAGTCTCCGTAAGCCTCAATAGTTTTGCCTGTCTCTTCATGTCTTTTCCCTGCTTCATAGCGGGATGAAGCTATTCTTGAAACCTCGCTTATATAGTCTTCAATTTCAGTTTTTGTCTTTTCGTACTCTTCTTTAGACCAGCTGAGGAGTACCCATACATCCCAATAGTAATCTACTTTTTCTTTATCTTCCTCCGCATGCTTTTCCCAGTAATTATCTACTTCCCTCACTCCTTTTACCTCTGCTTTTGCACTCATGTGGATATAATCGTGAATTACTATTCCTTGTTCAGTCCTTTCTCTATCATATTTTCTTTCCCCTTTTATACCAAGCAGTTCTACTATTTGCTGTACTCCATTAGCAAAG
>CAZOEM010000562.1:0-2422 GCA_964578735.1 uncultured Halobacteria archaeon
CACGTACCGTTCTGAGACGAGGAGGGGCGAGTAATCGCTCCATCCTTAGTCGGCTCCTATAAAAAGTAGCTAAACAAATACATTAATTTTATTTTGTTCCCTTATCCTTTTATATTTATATTTATATTTATATTGTATAATCTTATTATATATCTAACCAAAAAGGTGTACAAGCAATGACCGAAGCAACAAAGAGGCATCAATACACACTGATTATTCTGAAGCCAGACGCACTGATGAAATCATTGACCGGGAATATCCTCGCCCGCTTTTTAGAAGCACGTCTGAGGATCATTGGCGCAAAGATTGTCAAAGTATCGCGGGAACTTGTGGAGCAGCATTACGAGCATTTAAAAGATAAACCGTTTTTTGATGACCTTTATGAATATTTTTCCGGTAAAGTCTATGGCCCTGACTATGAACGCGTACTTGTGTTTGTGTACGAAGGGGAGGACGCGATCTCAAAAGTGCGAAGGATCGCCGGTGCAACGAATCCGCTCGAAGCAGACCCGATAACCATCCGAGGAGCATACGGCAGGATTAACAAAAAAGGCGTTATGGAGAATCTCATCCATTGCTCGGACTCCGAAGAATCCGCAAAAAAAGAGATCCAGCTTTGGTTCGATTCCGACGAGATTATTAAAGAAATTTACCCCACCAAAAAGGTCATTAAGAACAATTACGAAGTGATTGAATGGGCATAGTGCGTTCATGGGTCAATGCGTGAATTCATTGATGTGATTATTTATCATCATGAACGTTCTTTCTATTTCTTCGTCACTCTTGCATCTGTCGCAGGTTATACCCCTGATGCTTTTTTGAATGAAGTCACGAGATGCATTCGAGATCCACAATTTGGACTTCGAGGATAGGATATATCAGAAAAATCAGGTGATCAAGTACCGACCGAGGCAAAATATCACGAACTCAGCATCGTCTTGGATTGCAGTTCTTATTGACACATTGATGTCTGCACTATCTGGAGTTCGTACTCGTCTATCCATGTGGATATATATTTGGGCAGGTACGAGCGGATCTCCTGGACAAAGGCTTTATCTCGGTGAATATGGCTCAAGAATACCTTCATCGAGTACCTCCACGGAAGAAGTACTCAGTGCCTAACGTTCAGCTTCACCAGCGAGGGGCGCGCAGCGTCCCCGAAGTCTGATGCAAGCTGTTGCTAGGCGACAACATCGTATTTACCGATAGTCCCTTACATGCCTTCTGCGGGTTACCTCCGCCTTCTTAAGCGCGAGTTGGTCAGCCTTTTCGAGCACGGGCCTGACCACTGCCTTGTCCAGAACTTTGAGCAAGTTGGCAAGCGAATCGTATTCTAAGACATCGATAACCCATTCATCATATTTCTGTTTTAGGTCACGAAACATCGCAAACGGCTCCATGCCCCTGTTAAGGCCCCTTACACGAGTCCAATTTCGACGATGTATCTTTTACCTTCAGGTGTCAATCCAAAAGAACTGGAGCTAGTGATAAGCTGCCCAACCAACTCGGCTCCCTTAAGCTTCTCCACCAGTACTTCGACCTTTAAACGGTTCATTCCGAGCAACTCAGACATCAGTTCAATTTTCATTTCCTTGTTACTGTCGACATGGTTACTCGCTAGAATAGTCAGTATCAGCCCTTCGTCATACGAGAGATCACTCCGCACTTCCGACACGGGCACTGCAATTACGGCATCACGACTATAGGCCTCGGGCTCACTCGAAGCAGTGACTAGTGCAGCGTGTGCCTTCTGGTACGTAGAAGGTCTACTGGGGTCCACCGATAGGTGTTTTGCCGCCTCCTCCACGAGTTGGTGTACCTGAGCGGGAACAGAGCAGTTCAGCGCATTGATTCCAGAGAGCGGGCCTCTTAGATGCTCTGCACCAGCACCTGATGCTAACAGGGGGATCCAAGTCTTTCCTGCTCCCCAGCGCGCACCAAGCTCAAATAAGACATACGGGGAATGGATAGAATGTGGTGTAATCAGACCGATGAAAAGCACCGCTTCGTGTACTTCTCTTCGCAACATCTCATCGGTCGACGCACCTCCTGGCAGGCGGTATCCTTCAACGCTGGTGCAACGGATGGTCCTCACTTTGAAGATTCAAGGAGAGGCGCAGGAGGTCAATTAAGAGCCCTGCTATTACAGAATCCCGACTGCTATGACTGATGAAAATCTTCATTTTTCTCCTCGTTGCTCGAGAGTATTAACATTATTTTTTATCCTTATTCTATTATTTCTCAATTGTGTATAAATAATCGTAGTAATTTGGCATACCTCTAAGACTATCGGAGACTTAAAAATTCTTTCATTTCGTGCCCTACGTCCACCTGCGTCTTTTAATACTTTTATCCATGCGTGTTCGGATAAGAGATTGACATTTCAACTATTGATACATTTTTTTATAGTATAACTTTCTAA
>CAZOEM010000563.1:0-2420 GCA_964578735.1 uncultured Halobacteria archaeon
TTATGCAGGCAGATACATATACTGCCTTTTTCATCCCGCTTGCAATTATGGGTATCGGAAATATAACTATCTTTATTACACTTAATACGATGATTGTTGAGTGCGTGCCTGAGTCACGAGGAGCTGCTGCTTCTATTTATAATAGCTTCCGGTTCTTGGGCTATGGGCTAGCGCCTGTGGCAACTTTACCGGTTTATTTGGTCTATGGTTTGGAGGGGATCGTTCTTTTGTGTTTCTGTTTCGTAGTGATGAATATTGCGATTTCAACGCGGGTTCGGGGATAGGTGGATTTCGGGTATGTAGCATAGGGTAAATGTTTCTTCCATGTCATCGGTTCCGCGGGTGCTCAAGATTGAGTAGGTGACGCCAACGCCTACTTGAGCGATCGAAAGCTCTATGCCTCTTCGTACCTATTGAGACCTTTGAAGCAAAGTCTTGAGGTGTTCGGAAGATGTTATTATAAAACAAGGTGTGATAGAGTATTTATTGACAAGGAATGCGGCTAATCTGTTAGGAATGCCTTTCTAAGGTTTTATATAAATGCAGACTCTTTAGGTCTAAAAGGGTATGAGAGTTTTATATGAGGTGATGTGTTTAAATTAATAGTAGGAGGTTTATATGTGACAACCCAGGGAGCGATTGTAGCATTCATTAGTGCAAGTTTTGGTAAAGGTGCACAAAAGCCGATTGAGTGGTTTATAAAAATTGCAAACAGTCTCGGAATTGAGACTATCTGGCTTAAAGAAAAATATGAGAGCCGTCCAACAGAAGATAAAATCAAAGACCATTTAAAGAACTGTAACACTTTTATCCAGATTCTTACTGAAGATGTTGAAAAAGGATCAAAAGAAAGCGGATGGCTAGGTAATGAGGTGGCATGGGCAGATGTATTTGGAATTAAGTATTTTGCTTTATTTGTCGAAGAGGGAGTGAGAGCTTCTGGTGTTATTACAGAAAAAACAGACCGTTTACCCTTTGGTAGAAACGCTCTACACGAAATTGTACCACAAGTTAATCAGTATTTATTAGACTTAAAAATGCGAACATTAGACATATCTGATTTAAATACTTCTGTAAATTATGAAAAGCAAAAAACTAGCGATGTTAAAATTGAAAAAATGCTGATGGAAGAGCGTATGAACTTTGTCAAAACCAGCATTATAAAGATTAACAACGAATTTGAACCAGTGACCATATGTAGAACAAATAACTACGAGTTCAAACTCAATGGATGCACCGTTTCCTTAAAAACCGGTGAATCATTGATAATCCCCCATCCACTTCCAGAGGGATTTGAATATCTTATGATTGCCGGCTGGGGATTTGCAAAGAAAGAGGGTACACCTATGGGGGATATCAATTCTAAAGAAGAACTCGGAAGACTCACTTTTTTAAACAGTGATCAACAGAGTGTGGGAAAATTACAGATTGCCCAGCCAGGTTGGAAATGCGAAGATCGAAGTGTCCCATGTAGTGAATGTAATAATCCGAAATGCATAAAATTTTTGAATGCAAATCCCGATCCTACTCGTGGAGGCGATCCAACCATAAAAGACATAAGAGAAAAAGGAATCGTAGGTAAAATAAAATCACTTTATAAGAACATACACACGCATTGGATAGATTTAAACATCTATGTTTGTCTACTTAAAATCCCACAGGGAGCTAAATACATAAAAATCGCTTTAGAAAAGCCAAATCAAACACATATTTCATTAAACATAGCCGAGATCATACCGGTTGTAGATGAAGGAGAATGCGCTAAAATAAGGAAAGCACTTGAAGGAGAGATAAAAAGCGAAACTATCAAGAATGATGAGGAGGTAAAAACGCTTTTAGAACTTTATCGCGAGTTGAGGAACAACGGAAAGTCAACAGATGAACTATGGTCCTGTGCTGCTAAATATATAGAAAAAGACTTTTATATGGCATCTAAGCTTATTAAGTATGCTCTCATTTTAGAAGATGACTTAGATGAGTGGAAGAAAGAAAAACTCGAAAAATTGATGAGAACGCTAAATAAAAAAGCAGAAAATAATACGGATAAGGCGGATGCTGCTCAAGCGTGCGTTTTGCTCTCGCATTTCTGTGGTTTAAAGGCGAAAAATAAAGGGGCAGAATATATAGAAAAAGCTGGAGATATGATCGAAAAAATTTGGGAAGAAAACAGAGTGAAATATGTGGATGAGTTAATGAATCTTCAATGGAGATGTTATGAATCGGCTGCAAATGGGTATAATGCGCTGCCAGATTTTCAAAAAGCGTTGGAAATACGGGTTAAGCTAAACAAAGTTTTTGAACGGATAACCGAAAGCCATCCCTTTGCCTCGCCGATCATAGATAATGTGTTTGAAAACTTCAATGAAACCCGCCTTTCGGTGAAATGGGAAATAAGGCCCAAATGATGTCACATAGATGTA
>CAZOEM010000564.1:0-2418 GCA_964578735.1 uncultured Halobacteria archaeon
GACTAAGTCGGTTCGGAGACACTCCATGCTTTGTTACCAGGGCTTTCACAACCGCCTCGGCCCTTGCACGGGAAAGTTTCATTTTCTTTGTCTTATAACCTCCCATAGGTATGTCGTTTTATCTGTAGTTATGCGTATACCTTGAGTTAGGGGCTCTACTTTTTTATTTTCCTCAACATGCTTTCCCGAAATAAAATGTAGGCCATCTCCAGTAAGCACCTTTAACCGTGAACCTGAATATGGTTGAACCGAAAACTTATGATCATGTGATTTCGTATCGCTAATGTTAATAGATTGGAATTCAGGTGGGAATGACATGTTCCTGCCTGTTTCATGGTAATCTTCATTAACTGTGAACATTACCTCAAAATAAGGAAAATCTACATACTTTATCTTGCCCGTTGTTTTATCTAAATCCAATGACATTGTATTACTTTCGATTGATTGAAGCTCTATTTTTATAAAGTTCCCACTCGATTCGCTTTTGATGTCTGTTTCTATATAGAGGCGGCCAGCCGCATCGTACATAATGTCATGACGCTTGTTTTCTGAATTGTATTGCTGTGAAATCACTCTATAGTCAGTCAATTTGTAGTTGTAACCTATGATTTTTTGTTGATCGAAAGCTTTTCCTATTTCGTATTCGCCGTACAAAACTTCCGGTTTTTCTTCAAAATTAGCTAATATTGTTACACTGATGATGCTATAGCCATTGGCCTTAAGAATTGTCTTACCTGCGTAACGTCCGTTCTTTATTGTGCCATCTTCTTTGAATGTCCATTCCTTCGTACAAGTAATCCTGGCAGATACAGGTGATGTTTCTACTTCAACGGTTCCTTCATCCTGAACAAATTCAGGATAATCCTTCGGTTGATATTTAGCGGTTATCTTTATTTTTGTATCATTACTTCCTGCTCTGTATATGAGCACTATATCTCCATTTGCATTGGTGATATAGTGTTCTTTGGCAGATATATTGCCATTTACTATTCCCTTAACCTTTATTTCTAACTCCTTTCCTGAAACATGATACTTCTTACCTTTTGTATCTACCTCATTTAACGTAATTTTTATATCAGTTTTTTCACCGACAGAAATAAACTTTCTTTCAGGCTTGACCTTGAGTTCCAGGCCATGAATCTGAATCTTTGTTTCTTCACGCGCTTCTTTATCAATGCCGCAGGTCGAAATGTTTATTGGATCCTCTTCAGCATTCATGCCGTTCTTTAGGGTGTAAGTTGCAGACGCTCCTTTTGGTTTTTGAATGATCAAAGTAAGAAGATTACTGGTTTCCCTACAGCCCTCCGGAAAACCATCGGTGCATTTTAATTCACCCCTATTTGTTTTTTTAGGCAAGGTGACTTCCTGTCCATGTTCAGGATCATATACAGGCTCTCCTTTACAATTCATAACATCGATTTTGATCTTTAACTTTCTTTTTTCCTCCAGTGGAGATACATATTGCCGGTCCTGTGAAACTTTCATTTCGGGCCCTCTGGGCGGTACTCGATGAGATTCTTCATGCTCTTTGATTCTATCGCCCATATTTCCATGAGCCATGATATTGCGTTCAATTGTTTTGAAAATATCTCGTTCGTCAAGTGTGGTTTCTACATTCAGTATGTAGCCTTGGATCCCGCAAGCAGGATTTCCAGCCAGCGTGGAAGACATATAATAGGCGGTATATTCGCTACGCAATAGGCCTGCAACTTCTATATCCTCCCCGGCACCGATCAAAGATAAATTATAACTGAAATAGTAATCACAATTATTTGGTACTCCCCCAGAGGCCGGGACGAATTGCGTACCCGGAGAGTTCATTCTGAGTTCTTCCATTACTTTTTCCTGTATTTCATAGAGCCATGAGCCTTTCGGCTGAGAGGGATACTGCTCATTCAAGTGCTTATTGAATTCCCCTTCATTCACTTCAATAACTTGCATTATTACAGCCACGTTGGGCTTTGAACAGGGTTCCGCCTGGGCAAGAGCACTCTGGTGCAGGCAGGTAATGAGTAATACCATAAGCATTAAAACCTCAAAATCGATTAGATGCTTTTTTCTTTTACTCATAATAAACCTCTTTCATACCAATTTATTCTTTTACCAACTCTACCCTGCGGTTCAAGGCGCGGCCTTCATCTGTCTCATTGGAAGCCACAGGAGCCAAAGGTCCTACTCCATAGGGACTAAGTCGGTTCGGAGACACTCCATGCTTTGTTACCAGGGCTTTCACAACCGCTTCAGCCCTTGTTTGGGATAGTTTCATATTGTAAGCGATTTCCCCAACACTATCGGTATGTCCAACTACATAGAGATTTAATTTTGGGTTTTGTTCCAGAAGTTTTGCGATCTCTTTAAGGGTGGGCTCGGATTCCGGTTTAACTGTGGCGTTATTAAAGTCAAAATGAATACCATAAA
>CAZOEM010000565.1:0-2411 GCA_964578735.1 uncultured Halobacteria archaeon
GCGTGGGACGGGAAGTCGCCCGGCATTTGGGTCTGCGCTTTACAGGGCTGATTGGGGTCCTTATAGAAGCCAAACATAAGGGGGTGCTGAGTGCGGTCAAGCCTCACCTGGATGCACTGCGCAACGTAGCTGGCTTCCGCATCCGTGATGCACTCTATGCACGCGTCTTGCAAGATGAGGGGGAGGAATCAGAAAAGAGAAGATAGAGGAAGATGAATACGCTATCGATCACTGTTGACATCGAGGATTGGTACCATATCCCGTCGGTGACCGGTTCTCCTTTCTCTGTATACAAAGATGTCCCTAAATTCTTTGAGAAATGGGATGGAAGATACGATTATTTAACAGAGCCAACAAAAAGAGTGCTGGATATGCTGGATGAATTCGATATAAATGCTACGTTCTTTGTGGTTGCGGACGTTGTGGAACATTATCCTGGATTGGTGGAATCAATCGTATCTGTGAATTCATTGTATAATAAAACAGATTCATCTCTGGAAGGTGTTTCATCGTATCCCTATTATCCAAAGAAGAACGGGTTGGAAATAGGAGAAGAATTTTTTTTTTGTGGAATTCCCATGGGCATATTGAAATGTTTTTGGATTTAATTTTAAGATACCGGCATCTGGGGGTCCGATGTTGAGATTTCTTGGTGCGCATGTAATATTAAAAGGATTGAAAAATGTTAGTAAGGTGTGCTTGAAAGATGCCTTATGCGATTAAAAAATAAATTATTTATAGATACAGATTAACGCAGATTAACACAGATTTAAAGTAGCGCAATAATTGCTTTATAAATTTAATTTTTATTCGACCCGTAAAAACGTAATAATTTTTTAGAACTTTAGGGTAACGTCTGTGTAAATCTGTAAAATCTGTGTCTATGATAATTATTAAAATTGGTAAATTATTTACAGGGAGTTCCCTTACACCATAAATATTAATCCCAAGTTCTTGTGTTAATCTTGTGAAATCTCGTGGTTTTTTTAGTTAGCTATACAAATACAAAAGTTTTAATTTCTTATTCTTAAGACATCATCGGGTGAGTGAACATGGAAGAGATAAGAGTAGTTTATGAGAAAGGAGTTTCAGCGTGATTTGATTGCATTCCATGAAGAAGAAGATGCGGATGCTACAATTGGCGTTGCGAAGGTTGAAGATGTTACAAGGCATGGGATAATAAAGGCAGAAGGCAAAGCAGTCGTGGATTTGATTGAGAAGCCAAAATCAGAAGAGGCTCCGAGCAATTTAGGTGCGATCGGCATTTATGTATTTAAGCTAAGTATATTTGTTTGATGCGCTAAGAGAAACGAAGCCGGGTTATAACTGTGAGGGGGCTCATAGTAACCTCGGAGTATATATTTATATATTTATATAGATGCTAATCAAACATTATTGTGAGGTATAAGAGAGAGCGCTAAGATAGGAGTCAAAGATATAGTGCCGACTCTGAATTGACTTTCTGGTGGGAGGGTGATAAGAGGATCGGCATTGGGCAGCGGGAGCTATCTTTAATGAGTTAAGTGTGTTCGGTTTAAAGGTGTGGCTGTTACAGGCGAGATAGTTCATTTTTATTTATATATACAAAAGGTAAAATAATTATTATGCAAGAAGAGGTAAGAATCCATCCTTATGTCATTCGAGATAAAAGGATAAGTGGTGGTAGTGCTGTAATTAGAGGTACCAGAACACGTGTGGTAGATGTAGTCATTGAGTACGAATATCAGATACACTCGCCGGATGAGATAATCAGCGCTCATCCACACCTCACACTCCAACAAATACATGATGCCTTGTCCTATTATTACGAGAATAGGGAAGAGATGGACAGGAAAATAAAGGATGAACAGGAATTTGTCAAAAGATTTAGAAAGGATTTTCAGGATCAGAATTTACGCGGATGAAAGTGTGAACGTTACTATCGTTGGAGGGCTAAAGAGAAGGGGTGTTGACGCCTTTTCTGCAAGAGATGCAGGTAACTTAGGTTTGACCGATAAAGAACAATTGGAGTTCGCAGTTAAAAATAAAGCTGTTATATTCACCCATGATGTAGACTTTCTTAGAATGGCATGGGATAGGGAACATTGTGGTATAATCTATGTTCACCAGCGGAAGGTAAGTGTAGGCAAGTGTGTGAAACGTTTAAAGACGATTGTAGAGGTTAAGACAAGGGAAGAGATTCGTAATCAAGTTATATTCTTGTAACCACAGGAAAGGGAAGGTCCACGAAGTATGTTCCAAAGAGGTAGGTGATGATTAAAATTCGGCACATCAAAAAATGAACACGCTATCCATCACCATTGACATAGAAGATTGGTATCATATCCCTTCAGTAACAGGTTCTCCTTTCTCTGTATACAAAGATGTAAATGAATTCTTTGAGAGATGGAATGGAAGATACGATTATCTAA
>CAZOEM010000566.1:0-2405 GCA_964578735.1 uncultured Halobacteria archaeon
TTGTAGAAGACCTGAAAGCTTACCACCCTTTTATAGTCTTTTACGATGCGTCCGCCTTTTCATTCTTTTACCACCTGCGCATACATGCGGCCCTTAAAATATCGCTTTAAAATAACTTACAAAGTCTTTAGGTAACTAACCTATCATCCCTTGCCCTTTCAGCACAGCCTTCAACTTCTCCTCGTTCGATGCACTCAACGCGCCTAACGGGAGCCGAACGTGCCCGGCAGGCAGCCCCATCATCTCCGCCGCTTTCTTTACTGGTATTGGATTCGTCTCCAAGAACATCGACTCAAACAAAGGATATAACCGTAGATTGATCTTTTTTGCCTTCTCTATCTCTCCTTTCAACATCGCATCTACCATCTCACTCATCGGCTTCGGTGCGATATTCGCCGCCACGGAAATCACGCCCTTACCGCCCAGGCTCATTATGGGCAGCGTAAGGAAATCATCACCTGCAACAACCGTGAAGTCCAGACCCTGTTCTGCGGCCAACATTATAATCGTGCCTATCTGTTTCAAATCGCCAGAAGCTTCCTTCACTCCTTTTAGATTCTCTACTTCTGCCGCGAGCTCCACCATTGTCTCTGCATTTACATTTTGGCCCGTCCTCGATGGTATGTTATATGCAATCAAGGGCATATCCACAGCATCACCAACCAACTTAAAATGTTCCTTCAGCCCTTTCACATTCGGCTTGTTATAATAAGGCGTGATTACGAGGCAAGCGTCAGCGCCCACATCCTCTGCATATTTCGTTAGTACTATCGCCTCCTTTGTGTTATTCGAGCCTGACCCTGCTATCACAGGTACAGTCGAGCAGTCCACCACAACATCTACCACACGCTTATGCTCTTCATGAGAAAGTGTCGCGGATTCACCTGTCGTACCACATGGTACTATACCCGCTACACCGCCCTCTATCGCGTATTCCACAAGCCGCCTTAAACCGTCTTCATCCACTTCGTCATCCTTCGTGAACGGCGTTATAAGCGCCGGATACACCCCTTCTATTTCCACTGTTTCGACTCTCTCCTCTTCTTGTGTGTTATGTATCCCGCTATTCTATTCTGTACCCCTTTGCCCTTTACGTTTGTATGCTCCTTCACTATCGCCTTATTCATGTCAAAGTCATCAGAGATGTCCGGGACGACCTTCAGTAATTGTTTCCCCAATTTCTTTACATATGTCGGTTTAACCGTGCCCACTGCTAATCCCCCTCACCTTTTTCACTTCCTTCGCTTATGTCCTCTATCTCTTCTCCCTTATCTCTCACATCGCTCACACCGATCATCAGAAATACCGCGCCAACTAAGAGCACAATGATTGGAATAGCACCTAATATGATCATTATCAGCGCTTTCCTGAATTCAAATGGTGCTACCTGCGGAATAACTAATATGCCTATTCCCACTATTACTAATACTACACCTATCAATATCTCTCCAAATCCTTTCATTTCTTCTTCTGCACCCCCTTTTATTTCCTCATAATAAATTCGGCAATTTCCGGCTTATACCGCCATTCATCTGGTAAGACATTCTCCCTTCTGTAATACTTCACAAGCCGCCTTATCTTCGATTCTGTTAAGTGCAACGACCGTTTATTATGGACATCTTTCTTATTCTCGTCTACATGCTTTCGTATCCGAAGCGCTTTCCGCATCAAATTCAGTAGGTCTTCCGGTATCTCAGCCGCGATATTCTTGCCCTTTAGTATCCCCGTTATTTTCTCCCCTGTAACCAGTACAACACTCGGCACACCGTAGCGATCCCTTAGTATTGTCCCTATTTCACTTGTTGTAACCCCTCGCTCATATAGCTCAACTACCTTTCTCTCTACTTCTTCTGCGGTCATCTCTACCCATTCGGGCACTGTTTCCATAAGCCTGAAGCTAAACGGCCTCTTCGAGCCTGATCTTCCATGCCTCCTTGCATACATTCTTGCCATTATCTTCATTCACCCAAAGCCTTCTATTTGCCTTTGCCTGATTATCTTATCGTCACTTGGTATATAAATATTTTATGATCTTCTTTGCCATCAACTTGATAAGACATGGATTCTTTAATAATTCATGAAATACAATAGAGGGATAGTCCATATCACCCTTCTTCTGTATCTGTTGCAGTAGCGCATCCTGTGACAACGTCTGTAAAATCGTATCGAAGTCCTTGTCGCTAAGTATACGCCTTAACCGGTGAACCTTCACCCCAAACGCAATTTCCTTGCCTATTTCCTTTCGCCACCGTTTTTCATACGCAGTCAGCATCTTCAGATCACCGGTCAATGACGCTTTTGCCGCTATCTCTCCGGCCATCTTACCACATTTCATACCGTAATACACGCCGCCGCCAGTGACTGGCTTGACCTGAGCCGCGGCATCACCAACCACTAATATCCCT
>CAZOEM010000567.1:0-2401 GCA_964578735.1 uncultured Halobacteria archaeon
TATTTGCTTGAATTATCAGGGCGATATGTTCCACGTAAATTACCAAAGAGCCTAATAATCCCTGTGAACCAGAGCATTTATGACTGCTTCCTTTAATGCTTTAATCGGATACTCTGTTTTGTGAACAGTTCTAAAACCTTTAGATCATGCGGCTGTTTTCATATTCTCAAGGAAAAACTTTTCTGTTTTATCCAGGAGTTCAAAAATTGTTCCGTCCAGTTCGCGCTTATCTATCCATTTAATCATGTCTATGCCCTGATATCTATCTGCAAGAACGGTTGTATGCGGCAGATTAACCCACGGATGTTTTCCGAATAATACGATGGCAGCAAGCGTTGGCACAAGTTTCTTGTTTTCCTCAACAACAAAATTCTCTTTTTTAGTAAATCGTAGAAATGCTTCCTGTCTAATTGAGTTGTTAATTTGCTTTCCGTGAAATATTCTTTTATTTTATCCAGATCAAGATCTTCTAATCCTGCATTTCTGACCGAGTAAACATCATGGCTTTCTGAAGAACTTTCCCTATATAATCTTGCGGTTTCCTCTTTATTTGCAGGCATGTTTGATGAACCAATTCTCACTCTTGGCGTATGTTCCCCTCTAACGAAATACGGCGTATCTTTGCCTTTAGGGCAGTGAATTACAATAAAATCTTTATTTTGATATTTTACAAATTCGATTCCCGGCTCTTCATCCAGCCGGCACCAGTGCCGGATTATTTGTGTGAATTTATTTTCTATTTTTTGCGGCTCTGCTAATCAGACAGGATTTCCGGTCTCATCTTCAACACCCAATATCATCTTTCCGCCTCTACTGTTGTACAGTGAGGTTACCAACTGTGCAACTTTCTTGGATTCAGGCAGTTCTAACTTGAATTCTATATCTTTATTTTCCTCCTCTTTCAATAGTTTTTCAAATTCTTTTTCATTCATTTTTATATTTTGGCTCAGGACCCGCTTGTGGATCATCAGGTTCAATCACCAGATTTTTTGTACCGACTTTTTGTAGCTGTTCCTGTTTGCCGCGCATGCGATACCAGCAGCATTCTACGGATTCCTGCAATGTCGTCGTGCCAATGACACCGAGCCGGTAGAGCTTGGATATGTTCTCGACTTCTATTATTGGTTCAGGCATGGTTCATAAAGGGGTGGATGAGTTGGTGAGTTGATGAGTTGATGAGTTGATGAGTTGATGAGTCCTACCATTTTTCTCATTTACTAACTCACTCATTTACTGTTCCACCCATTCACCCATTTTTCAATATGTTCACGGCTTCCAAACTTTTAACCATCCTACTCGCTCAAAATCGGGGTCATTTGTCGCTATGCTTGTTATACCATGCCTTTTCATCGTAGCGACATGTATTGCATCGTTCGGTAATAATACCTTTGAGTCAATGGCTATGTCTTTAAGTTTCATTTCCGCTCGCACTATCTCACTCACCGTTTTCCGTCGTCGCTATTATCTCAGCGATTATCTCATCGCTCAACTTTGATACCGCGTATGTTCCATCTACCACCGAGGTTTGGCGTTCTATCTCCTCTTCCTCTCTTTCCTTCAAATCCGGCTTTCCTATCGGCTTCAAAATGCCCTCTCCATATATCGCTTTTGTTTTCATTTCGCATAATCAAAACTAATTTACTTTTGTATATAAAATGTAATATTTCTTTGGTAAAGCTTTTAAAACTTTTCCAAAGAAAGGTTTTTAGACGTAATCGATAAAAGTCCGTTCCACTTTATTAAATATGAGTATCCCGGTAAATAATACAACAACCGTAATTACTGCTGAAATCATAAGATACACCAAATTTAATGTTCCCGTACCCAAAAATGCATATTTGTATGATTCTACTATTGGTGCCATCGGGTTGATAACCAAAAGGAACTGCCATTTCGCTGGTATTATCGAAGATGGGTAGATAACCGGGGTTGCATACATCCAGACCTGTATAATGAACCTGGTCAGGAATGTAAGATCGCGATATTTAGCGGTCAGCGTTGACATCCAGAGACCGACACCAAAACTAAAGACCGCTGTTTGCAATAAGATTAGAGGTAACACGATAATGAACAATGTTGGCTAAAATGTCGCCCCTGCTGCCGTAAAAAACTTGAAATAGATATAGAAAGCTAAGAATGTCCCAAGCGGTATTCCAAAAGCTAATAAATTGGAGATTGTGACAGATAGGGGGGGAATTAATCTGGGAAAATAGACCTTTCCAAATAAGCCTGCGTTTGCAAGAAACGAATTTGAAGTACCGCTGAAGCAGTTCGCGAAATAAGTCCAGCCTAATTTGACAATGTCAAATTAGTTTGACAATGTCACATTAGGATTAGTACATTAACATTTATCTTATTGTTATGATTATAAACTAATAATTTATCCTATCCTTTCTATGGG
>CAZOEM010000568.1:0-2389 GCA_964578735.1 uncultured Halobacteria archaeon
TTAATATTACGTCAATATGCAAAAAATAGGGATTATTGGTTCCGGCTCAATGGGAAAAAATCATGCACGTGTGTGCACTGAGTTAGAAGACGTTGAGCTAGTTGGAGTGGCTGATATTGATAAAGAAACAGCGAAGAAAGTTGCTGAGAAATTTGGCACAAAAGCATTTTTTGATTATAGGAATCTGCTGTCAGAAATAGATGCTGCTATTGTCGCTACTCCTACGGTTACTCACCATAAAATAGTAATGGATTTGTTGAATAAGGGAAGGCATGTTTTAGTGGAGAAGCCTATCTGCGATGGCATAGAAAAAGCGGAAGAATTGGTGAAAAAAGCAGAAAAAGAAGGTTTAATTTTGGCTGTTGGGCATATAGAAAGGCATAATCCTACCGTGAAATTTGTTAAAGATCTAACGTACAACAAAAAATGTGGTAAATTGATTACACTTACTTCAAAGCGTGTCAGCAATCTTCCAGGAAGAATAAGAGATGTGGGTGTTATCTTTGATTTTGGCGTGCATGACATAGATGTAATGCGATATTTAGCAGGCGAAGTAGAGTCGGTTTATGCTAGAGCTGGAAAATTTAATGACCGGATAAAGTATGAGGACTATGCAAATATTGTATTAAATTTTGAAAATGGTATATGTGGCATTGTGGAAGTAAACTGGCTTACGCCAATGAAGATTAGGAAATTATTTTTAACTTGCTCAGAAAACTTTGTTGAAGTGGATTATATCAATCAGTCTGTTACTATATCCTCATCCTCGTTCAAACAGATTAACGAATCGGACTTGTATCATGTCCCTATACAATATAACATGAATGAGATTACATTGGAAAAGAAAGAGCCATTGAAGAATGAGCTTGAAGATTTTGTAGATGCGATTGAGAATAATAAAAAGCCATTGGCTACGGGTGAGGATGGGGTAATGGCTTTAAAAATTGCTGAGGCTGCAATAGCATCGTACAAAAGAGATGAAGTGGTAAAAATATGATACATGAGTCAGCTTATGTAGAGGATGCTGAGATAGGAGAAGGGACAAAGATATGGCATTTTGCTCATGTCAGGAAGGGCGCTCACATTGGGAAAAACTGTATTATTGGAAAAGGCGTGTATATAGATACAAATGTTGAGATAGGTGACAATTGTAAAATACAAAAAGAAATTGAAATTGACTTGAGAATATACAACGAAGTGATAGAATGATACCTAGTGCTAAACCTTTGATAGGGGAAGAAGAAAAGAAAGCGGTGATGGATGTTCTTGAATCGGGTATGCTAGCAAGTGGCCCTAAAGTAGAAGAGTTTGAAAAAGAGTTTGCTGAATTTATTGGTACAAAACAGGCTATCGCAACTACTTCGGGAACAACAGCATTACATCTTGCTTTACTTTCTTTGGACATAAAGCGGGGAGATGAAGTAATAGTTCCTGCTTTTTCGTTTATTGCCACAGCTAACTCGGTATTGTTTTGCGATGCTAAACCCGTGCTTTGTGATGTGAATTTTAAAACCTGTAATATTGATGCTGCGAGAATAGAAAAATTGATAACCCATAGAACGAAAGCAATCATGCCCGTCCATTTGTACGGACAATCGGCAGATATGAACCCAATTTTGGAAATTGCGGAAAAAAATAGTTTGCATGTAATTGGTGATGCGGCACAAGCACATGGAGCAAAATATGATGGCAAAATGATTGGCGCATTTGGCGAGGCAGAATGCTTCTCTTTTTATCCCACAAAAAACATGACTACCGGAGAGGGCGGTATGATAACAACGAATAATAACGAACTTGCTGAAATGGCTTATTCAATTAGAAATCATGGAAGAGAGAGAACAAAATGGGGCTATGAACATGGACGACTAGGCTATAATTATCGAATGACCGACGTTGCAGCCGCTATTGGAATTGAGCAACTAAAAAAATTACCTAACTTTAACGATAAAAGAATAGAGAATGCGAAGTATTTTAATGAAAACTTAGCAGAAATAGAAGGGAAAGAGATACCGCATATTTTAAAAAATGCTGAGCACGTATATCATCAATATACAATAAAAAGCAGGAATAGAGAAGGGCTAATCCGAAATTTAAGGATGAATGAGATAGGATATAGGATTTATTATCCTAAGCCTTTGCATTTCTATAATCATCTGAGCGCGTATTCACATAACGATTTAAAAATTTCTGAAGCGGTGGCAGAGGAAGTGCTTTCTTTACCTGTTCATCCCGCGTTGAAAAGACAAGAGTTAGATAAAATAGTAGGGGCTGTTAATGAGGTTTTCCAACACCCCTGTAAATAAAACCTAATTTTTCGCATTACTCTTTTTTGTATGCTCCCCCCTTTAAATTGGGTTAATTAATTGACAGGATGAAGAACAATCAATCA
>CAZOEM010000569.1:0-2384 GCA_964578735.1 uncultured Halobacteria archaeon
CGTGTAAATGCATCATGATAACATTTTAGGAGGAAACTACATCGGTTTTTGGTGAGAAGAATAGAAAACGACCAATAATGTTTAAAATAGGTATAATAGGCTCCGGGGTAGAGGGTAGTCCCTTCGGGTATCCATACACTTGCTGTTGAGCCATTAGTTGTTTCTAAAGTCCAGTTACCTATGTCCACGCTTTTTCTTGGCGGAGTTGTGAATGGTGACCCATTCGTCTTTAGGTGCAAGATAAATAAATGAAAAAAAGAGACCTCGAACTTTTAATCTTAAATATGCTCTATCCTTCTTTATGAGTAGGGCATAATAAGCTGCACTTGATATTAGAAATATACTGCTATTATAATCGCAAATAGACTAAAAATGAATGTTAATATGAAACTTAGTTTTCCATATTTTGCTATAAATTTAAGGGATTCATGAGCCTTTGTCATTTCTTTATCAAAATTATCAGGAGTAACATGTGGTTTGTTTGTTTCACAATATATCCTCACTCCTTTGTTGGGGTCAATAAGATTCCCCAATTTTCTTCCGGGCAGGTCAAAAATGTCATCCTCAAGATCCCAATACACAGCGCTTCTTGGAGATATTTTTTTATTGCTAAGGACGCTGTATGTGTGATCCATTTTGACCATTCGGGCATTTGGTATAGCCCATCTAAAAACGGTTTCTTCTGGTAGAACCGCCCATATTTCACAAAGACTTCTTTCCATCGGTATTCCAAGTACACCCCACTCTCTTATCATTTCTATATGCTCCGGCAAAGCCATCCTGTAATATAATGAAAGCTCAAAGATCATGAGCGAGTTGTGAATTCTTGCAAAGTTTGGTATTCTCAATTTAAGCCTGAACGCTCCGCTTTCCTCCGGACCTATTTCTTGGAATTTTATTCTCAAAATCGAAATTTTATTCCCTAGTTTAGATGAACTGAGCTTATTTATTTCTGCTAGAAATGCCTCGATTCCATCTATGTAATATTTCTTTTGTGTTTGATCTAAACATCTGAAATCCTCTGTATACTGTTGATTATCAAATAAATTGACATCTGTAAACGTATCGGTTATGTCCTCTACACCAGCAATATCTTGAGGGACAATAACATCCAGTTTTGATAGACCTTTTGGAGAGCCTGCCTCCACATTAGCGATAAACTCCAAAAAACAAAACGCATCCCCCGTCCTCTCAATTTGTATTCTCTCAACAAATTTGACGATTTTAACAACTACCCCAGCCTTAGCCTCATCACCTGCCTTACTAATGAGTATTACAGACATCTATTATGGCTCTGCGGTTTTCATTGTTATCATAATCTTTACCATGAACTTATCTAAATATTATGTTAAATTTCAACTATTTAAATAGGTAGGGTTTATCCCCAACTCGTACATCTCGTGAATCAATACCACTATATTGTGAGCGATAAGCTTGCATAGCAGCTCGTTCTTCTGTGCTATCCAGTTCTTTGACTTTAGCTTATCACCAAACTTCGTCTTTACCATCATAAACGTGCTCTCGACATTGCTTCGCTGATGGTAATGACCCATGAATTCATCCCGATTCAGCATGAAATAATGATACATCTTATTCCATACTCGTGAGCCTCTTGGCTTGCCTGTTGCGTTTCATTTAAATGGAATATATGCCGTTGCCCCTATTTCATCACAAAAATCGTAATTCTCACGGCTTGAATATGCCTTATCCGCATCTATTTCTTCTATGTTAAAACCGCCTTTGTCCGCTTCCCCTACCATCGGCTTAAAATAAGGCGAATCGTTAGCATCTCCTTCTGTTATCCTTGCGCTTGCTATTATGTTTGTCTTAACGCCTGTAAGAATGTGCGCCTTTACCCACTTATGCTCTTTCTTTGTCCCGTATTTTTCTACGCCGTATTGGTCAAATTGGCTTGTGCGGAAGCTTGAACTGTCAGGGGCAAACTTCGTTTCTACGCCTTTTAGCGGAAGTGAGGATAGCAACAAAAGGCGATGCAATATAGGTGTTATCTTCAGGATACTTTCGATTTTATCAGAAAAAATATAAGACTATTTGGATTTAGAACGGAGTTTACATTTAAGAGGTTTGATAAATTCGAATACCCGACCAAAGCGATAAGGGAAGGAGTCATTAACGCTCTGATCCATCGAGATTATCTAGAGCCGGCGGATACAAGAGTTTTAATTTTCGATGATAGAATTGAGATAGTAAATCCAGGGAAATTCCCCGAGGGCACAAGCCCGGAGAATCCAAGGCATATCCCTGTAAATCCTGTATTATGCCAGCTAATCTATGATGTTGGCCTCATTGAAAAATATGGAACCGGGATTTCATGCGTGTTCGGATAAGAGATTGACATTCCAACTATTGATACTTTTATATAG
>CAZOEM010000570.1:0-2376 GCA_964578735.1 uncultured Halobacteria archaeon
GTATATTGGTCGCTCCACTTTACCGCAAGCGACCGATACACTATGACTAATTGGCTTGTGAGGTTACATGGTATTAAAATCAAATTTTGTAATAAAAATGTTATATATGATTAGGCGTAATTAGATAAATGAGACAGGTCCAAGTGTCCTACCTTTATTTGAAAGTCAACCGTTAGGTAGTTAACCCACAAATTTTTATTTTTTTCTATTAGTCTTGTTGCTAATTAAATGTTATTTCCGCGCAAAGGCTTTTAATAGGATATAAGAAGTATTACAAAACATAACCTCTATTAAGAGTGCCTTGATGGACGACAGGGCACTAAGAGCCACAATAGGACTATCCGCATCAGAATTTAATCAACTGGCGCTGAGTTTCGGTCCAGAAATAGAAAAAGAAGGGTGGCGTAGATACGAGATAGATTTTGTACAGGGGAACAGAAAAAGGAAACCCGGGGGTGGAAGAATAGGAAATTTGAAAAGTTCCATTGAAAAATTATTTTTCATTCTCTTTTATTTCAAGTGTTATCCAACTTTAGACGTCTTAGGTCTATTATTTAATCTCAACAGGTCTAATGCATACCGCAATGTCCAGAAATTAACACCAATATTAGAGAAAATACTTGGCAAAAAAATGGCTCTGCCAAGTAGGAAAATTAAGAGTTTGAAGGAGTTATTTGAGATATTTCCTGGGGCTAAGGACATATTCATTGACGGGACAGAGACGCCAATTCAAAGACCTAAAGACGAAGAAAAACAAAAAGAAAGCTATTCAGGCAAGAAGAAGGCACATACTCGTAAAAATATACTCATCACCGATATAAATAGATGGATTGGTTATTTGAGCCCTCCAGAAGAAGGTAAAAAGCACGATTATGGTATGTTCAAAGGCATATTTCCGCCGGAAATATTCCCAAAAAGCATAACGCTATGGCTAGATTTGGGTTTCACAGGCGTTGATAAGGATTATCCAGATGCGTCTGTTATGATGCCAAAGAAGAAGCCACGGGGAAAAGAATTGACTGGTAAAGAGAAGGCGCAGAATAAGGTTATCAGTAGCATCCAAGTTCGGGTAGAGCATGCTATCGGCGGAATTAAGCGAATGCGAATAACAACTGACAAGTTTCGCAACAAAAAATTTAGGATACTTTTAATGATAAAGCTATGTTGATATCATGTGGACTATGGAATTATCATTTAATGTGCCGTTGAACAGGAGGGTCTGAAAGAACATATTATCCTCTAAAATGATAATTTCGCAACAAGTCTAATGTATTGGTTCAAGAAAAAATGTCATTAACTGACCTTAGTGACAAGAAATGTCAAGCACTATAGAAGAATAGAAGGGTTGCAGTTAGAAAGCTGGTGATCCCGTGGATGTTATTAACAACATACTTATGACACGAGCACAAATTCATAGGATAACGGTCCAACAGAGGGTGGCAATTATTGGTCAGATCATGGCGGTATTGGAAACCCGAGCGCTGAGCCTTATTATATTGACTTCGACTGTGTAGATCATTATTCATTCCAAGATCCAAATGGATGGTTAAAAGGAAACCAACCGTCTGTTACCTTGGGAAATGCAGGGTCAATCTCAGTATCCTCCTCGCCATCTGGAGCAACGATACATTTAGAGGAGTATGCTGGATCATCTGAAAAAACACCCCACACGTTTGCTAAGGGCTTGCAAGCAAATAACCTATCAAATTTTCAGCCATTATCCAATTCCATATCATCTCTTGGTACAATCGTATGATCCCATTTAAGATGTTACGTATGTGTCTTAATCCACTTTTAGTTAATAAAGTTTATCAACTTATTTCTTGGCAAGCCCTAATGTACCTGTGGGCATATATACATTTGAGCTCTCTCTTGATGGTTATCTCGATTGATCAACAAGTGTATATGTAATGGCTGGTAAAACTTCATACGTAGATGCGACATTGACTCCAATTCAGACAGTGGGGGCTATCTCAGTCGCTTCTTCATCATCGGGTCTGATGTTAGGACGGTGATACGTTTGTTGGCGCGTCAGAAAAAAACCTTCAGAGACTTATATTGGTAGTTGTAGAATAAAATCTTGACTCTGCAAATGATATTTATTTATATAAGCAATGTGTGATATATACATAACCATGACAAGGACATTAGCAATATCTGATGACGTTTATGAAATGGTATCAAAGGCTCAGATGAGAGATGAATCATTCAGCGATGTCATAAGAAGAGTACTCACGAGGCAGAAGATAAGCGATATTCCGAAGATCTTCGATGAACGTGAATGGGAGACGGTTGAGAAAGCCTTTGGAAGGCAGAAGGAGCTTGATACTAAGAGGTTGGAGGAGTTGCTGTAAATGTGGCTCTTCGATACGACAT
>CAZOEM010000571.1:0-2376 GCA_964578735.1 uncultured Halobacteria archaeon
AAGCCTGCTATTGTGGGTGTGGAAATTCTTGTCGGGAAGATAAAAACAGGTATGGAACTGATAAAAGCGGATGGTACCAACATAGGCACGATAAATGAGATTCAGGACAAAGCAGAGAGCATAAAAAGTGCCGGGCTGGGGATGCAAGTCGCTATTTCGATGAAGAAGCCGACTGTGGGGCGGCAAATAAATGAGAATGATCTATTATATGTGGATATTAGCAAAGAAGAAGCGAAAGCACTAACCGGTTTGTTGTCCGCGGATGAAGAGGACATATTAGAGGAGTTGATGGAGCTAAAGAGAAAGGTAATTGTTTAGCTAAACACAAGATTACACAGATTTAATAATCAGGACAGTAGCGTCTGTGTAAATCTGTAAAATCTGTGTCGTTGTATGATAATTATCAAAATTGGTAAATTATTTACTGGGGGTTCCCTAACCCCTATCTCTTGTGTCAATCTTGTAAAATCTCATGGTTTTTTGAATCGCGAATCTGACCTAAAAATAAATAAACTCTGCTATTGCTGATACAATCATTATGATAGCGCTTAATATCACCAGCGCCTTCGCCAATATCATCTGTTTTCCCGTCTTTATGATTACCTCTTCCATGATTTCTGCCCCTCGCTCTTACCTTTCTCTGTGCATCTGCCTTTACATTCCGTTTTATTTAAGACAAATATTAGATATATAACCAGAGGGAAGTATACAAAATGGCTGCGGCATCTATCATTTTACCCCGAAAGCCGGGTGATAAGTTAAAGGAGAAGGCAGCAGAGACGGGGTATTTGCCCGATGAATTAGGGGCAGAACTACTGCGTAAGTGCTTGAACGAAGAGTTAGACCCGTAAGACCTCGTAGAGCAGTACAAGACACTAAGCAACAAATACCATGCAGAAGCAAAGGAACTTTTGAAGGACTGTGACCTTGTTCAGGCGTCTGAAAAGCTATGGGGCGCTACGGCACTTGCAGTGAAGCGAATAGCGGCAGAGAGGGGCTTGAAGTTGGAGAAGCACGGAGGTTTGTGGCGTTTTGTGAATAGGATCTCAAGAGAAAGCAGGGATAAAGAGATAGTCACGTTCTTCGGTGTGGCTAATACATTGCACAGGAATTTTTATGAGAACGAGATGCCTAGGGCAAGCATAGAAATCTCTGCTGAAAATATCGATACACTAATCACAAAATTAAAAGGGATGTAAGGGATTCGCACACCACAAGATTACACAACACCTTTTCTTTTTTACAAAAATGAAGTGTAGGGGCTCTAAATATGGGCAACATTTAAAAATATGGGAAGAATCAAGAAGATGCTAGATGCTAGTCCAACTTGTATCCTGCATCAGGCATCTTATATCTGACATTATTACAAAACTCTCTTAAGCTTTAGCACAAGTTCCTTTACGGCTTCTGCGTGATCCATTACCGTTTCCGGTGGTAACCAGTCCTCATAGAAGTTCTGATGCAGGGTACTTGCGAGACTGAATAACCGTACGAGCTCCGGCTCTTCAAGTTCCGTACCCAGTTTTGATACGAATTTATACAATTGGGCATGCGATTTTATTACAATGCCTCGCCGTGCTGCTATCGCTTTTACAATTTCAGCAGCAGCGCCCCAGAGCTTCTCAGAGGCCTGAACAAAGTCTTGCTTCGCTATCAGCGCATACGCGTCCATCAGATATTTATCGTTCAATTTGAGATACTGTTCTGCTTTTTGCGTATAGACTTCACTGCTCATAGTCCAGATATAGTCGTAATAATATAAAAAGAATTTAGAATAGGAAAAGAAATATTATGTTGTGCACATATTATAAAGGAGAAGAAAATGCAAGTAGTGATAAGCGACCCGAAGACCGGGAAGGCGTACAAGGTGGAAGGTAAGGATACGGAAGCTCATGCTTTATTCATTGGCAAACGAATAGAAGACGTTGTGGATGCGGATATTATCGGCTTGGGCGGATATGTATTGGAGATAACCGGCGGCTCGGATAAAGAAGGCATGCCGATGCGGAAAGATGTATCAGGAACTGCGAGAAGGCGGATTCTTATCACTTCTCCGCCTGGCTACCGACCGAAAGAGAAGGGTAGGAGGAGACGAAAATCGGTTCGCGGTAATGAGGTCTCAACTGAGATTTCGCAGATCAATGTGACGATAAAGGAGTATGGCTCGAAGCCGCTAGAGGGGATATTTGGGGCAAGTGAAGAGGGAGGATCGTGAGTGGGAATGCAAAATGGAAAGTGCAAAATGATGAGAATTTAAATGGTTCTTCGCTGTTTCATTTCCAATGATTTTTAAGACACCGATTAACGCAGATTCACACAGATTTACGCAGAAAACTATTTCCTCAAAGTATCAAATATCCTCCTCCGTCAACTAAA
>CAZOEM010000572.1:0-2363 GCA_964578735.1 uncultured Halobacteria archaeon
GAGGCTGGTCGTCGATTATCTGCGCCGCCGACGCGGCCTTGCCCCGCTGCGGTGGCTTTCGCGGCAAACGCGTCGCGTCGCGAGCCGTTCGGCTTCGACGCCTGCGTTCGATGAAAAACCCCGCGGCTGAGAAGGCGCAACTACCGGGGCTTCCCGCGTCGCGCGGGAAGCCTTCCACAAATCCCACCATTTGCTTTCTCGTTGCTTTTTCGGCGCCGCCTCGGGCGAAAACCGACTTGGCGTCTCGAAATTAAGGATTTGCCTATGCCTGACGACAAGACGCCCTCCCGACTTTTCAAAGAAGCCGGCATCGACGGAGCCGCCGCCGACGGGGTTGATAGCGAAGAAGATTTCGCCGCATTGCCTCGCGTCCTGCGTTATGCGGTGGCCGCGCGTCGCAATCGTCCTTGTCTGAAGGAGCGGCTGCTCGCTGAAATTTCGGATGTGACGACGGAAATCGTCGTTGCGGCCAGGTCGTGGGCGGATGATTCCGATGATCATGGCGTGTCGCTGGCCGAGCTATTGGACAGGAAGGCGATCGAGCACGACCGCCCCGACTTGCGCAGTTACGCCGATGTCGTGCGCCTCTTGTCGTCGCCGCTGAAATTGCCGAGCCGCGACATTCACCGCCGCGTAGCTCTCGCCTTGAGCATGAGCGAAAGGATGATGACGAGCGATACGAGTCTCGATTTGCGCGCAGAAGTCGCCGGCATTGTGATCGGCTGGGCGATGGTCGCGATCGGAGCGCCGACCGATTACGATATCCAATTTGCGCGCGACGCGGCTGAGGTACTTGGCGACAAGCAAAGGCGCCCCCTGATCCAGCAAGCGAAGGCTGAGGAGCGGCATTTGCTCGAAGTCGAAGCTGCCAGGGCGAAACCCGTTCCCGCAACGGCTCCGCCTGAAGAAGATATTCCGCCGGATGGGGACGACGCTTTTCCGGTTTTTGAGGAAGGATACGTTCGAATCTGCGACCTCTCTGAGGCCGAGAGGAAAAATCCAAAGCTCAAAGAGCTTGTTCGAGGCCATGATCACGTAATCGGCGTCGACGTCCGGTTGGTCGAGATGCCCGAGCTTCGCCCCATTCGCGAAACGCTGTTGTTCGAATTCCCCTACGGCGAGCAAGTCGTGGATTTCGTCCTCGGCGATCTCGTCGGCCGTCGCTATGTCCATCTGCGGCCTCTTCTGCTTCTCGGAAAAGCGGGCAGCGGCAAGAGCCGTTTTGCAAGGCGCCTTGGCGAGGAACTCGGCGTCGGAATCTGGCATACGGACGCCTCGCAGTCGGACGGAAACGTGTTCGCTGGAACGGCGAAACGTTGGTACAGCGCCGAACCGGGTCACCCGTTTCTCGCGATCTCGCGCGCCCATGTGGCGAATCCCCTTGTCGTAATCGACGAGCTTGAAAAAGCTTCGACGCGCGCGGATTACGGCCGCTTATGGGACAGTCTGCTGGGGTTTCTTGAGACGGAGACCGCCAGACGCTACCCCGACCCCGCCCTTCAAGCCGAGCTCGATTTGTCTCACGTCTCCTATGTTGCGACGGCGAACAGTGTAGAGCCGCTCCCGCCCGCTTTGCGCGATCGCTTCCGTGTTGTCGAGTTTCCCGAGCCGCGCGCCAGCGACCTGGATGCCTTGCTGCCGCCCGTGCTCGCCGACATCGTGCGCGAACGCGGAGTCACGCGCCAATGGATCGCGCCTTTGTCCCAGTGGGAGCGCGACCTCGTCGCCGCGAGGTGGCGCGGTGGGTCTGTGCGCCGGCTGGCGCGTTTCGTGGACGTCGTCATCCGCACGAGGGAGCGCAACGCCACCCGGCAATAGGGCGACGATTTTGTGCGGACATGCGCGGACATGTCATCTTCGGCCTGCGCGCCGCCGTCGCCTGCCCAAATCGGGGTAATCCGGAAACCATGGCGATAGGCGCCTCAATTTCGCCATATGTCAAAAACCCGTCTGGCGGCGCCCCCTGCTGGACCTATTTGAAGGCCAAATCTCGTCCCCCCGTTACCTCGTCTAAAAGTTCGCTTTTTGTCAAATTCAGAAACGCTTTTGTCAAATTCGAAAACGGTTTTGTCACTGTCGGAATCGTGGCTTTTTGGCGCCATCAAAAAACGAAGAAACATCTTAGCGGAGTTCAGCTCGGTGTTTGTCAAATTCGGAAACGCTTTTGTCAAAACTGGAAACACCTAAGTATCCGACGCGAAGTGCACGCGGCTTTCGAAGCCTGCGCCGTCGCCATGCTGATGGTGGAAGCCGCCGGCCGGATCGAGCTGGTCAATGAGGTATGCGAGCAAATGTTCGGCTACGCGACGACGTTTACGAAAAGCTGCGATCGCCGCGAGGCAATTCCTTCCGCTCCATGGCGG
>CAZOEM010000573.1:0-2362 GCA_964578735.1 uncultured Halobacteria archaeon
TTGATACTGATATCGATGGCTTAAGGCTACTGCGCCAGTGCTCTACTCGACGCACTGAGCAGCGGAAGCTGTCCATAAAGCTTTACCGAAGAAATGAAGAAAGCGTTTCTTGGAAAGAAAAGCTTTACCAAATAAAGATTTTCTTTTAGCACCAGCTAAATTTTCTTTTCTAAAAAGAAAAAGTGTGTTTACGCATATAAATTCAGGGGTAAGAGATATGATGCTGGAGATAAGCAGGGGTATGTAAAAGCAATTATAGATTTTGCTTTAGAAAGAGAAGATATAAGGGAAGAAATCGAGAAGTATCTATGGGAGACAGTAGCGGCATTACCGCAAAGTTTTAAAGTGAAGTGATATAAAACTAAATATAGTATGGCTAGAATATATAAGAAATAGAGGTGACATGAATGGAAGCGGATGTTGTTTCGCGTGTGGATATGCTTGAGAGAGAAGTAAGGAGGCTAAAGTATATGGTAGAAGCGAAAACACTATATGAACATGTCATAGGAGAGCTGCGTAGAGTAAAATCAGTAGACGAATTAGAGATTAAGGAAAGATTAAAAAAACACGAGCTACTTAAAAACAGAATAAACTCCCGCGTGGTTGTCGAAGACCCCCAGGCAGTGCTTGATGATATAAAAATGATGTTAGGTTAGTTTGATATGATAAATAGTTAAAAAGGAGTCCCTTGATAATATGAAAGCATTAGTAACCGGCTATGCAGGCTTCATTGGCTCGCACCTTACAGAACGATTGTTAAGAGAGGGATACGAAGTAATCGGCATAGACTGCTTCACGGATTACCCATCACACATCACGCATTACCGATCACGCATCACACATTACCGATCGCAGATCGTGATACGAGAGAGTCGCCGGTGAGGGAGATAGTAAAAGAGTTGAAGGAGTTTAGAGTAGAGGCATAGGGTTATGACCATTTACTCAGCAAGGAGGAGATAGATGGGTTTGGTGTGAATGCTTTGGATAATTTGGATGTGGAAATTAAAAGGGATGGTGTGATTGTGGCGGTTGCGCATGATGAGTTCAAGAAGAAATCTTTTCTTAGCACAGGTTCTTTCTTTAGAAAGAATGTGTATTGATCTAAGAAGTAGGTTTAATGGTAAAGAAGCAATAAGCAAAGGGTTTTATTATAAAACGCTTTAATGCTACTCTTCTGAATGCAATCAAAAAGATTTATATTTATATGGGATAATACAATATACAAAAGGTGATAAAATTGGAGATTGCTCTTAGCCTTCCAGAGGGACTGATTGAAAAAGCAGATATTCTTGCTAAGCTTGAATATAAAAATCGGGCAGAGATAATAAAGAGTGCGTTAAAGGAATATATCAGAAGAATCGAAAATATAGAGAAGTTAAAAGAGAGAGCGACTGAGTTATATTTGGCTGACAAACTGGAATACAACGAGCTTGTGATCATTATCGGGCGGCAGAACGCGGAATCAGTAAAAGCCAGTAAGAGGATATTAGATAGAGGTAATAAAATTGCGAAAGATATCGCTCGTAGCTGATGCTTCTGCTCTGGTTTCGTTGGCATCAGTATCATTATTATCGTTGGTTTTGAATGAATTCAACGTTGTTGTGAGCGATGTAGTTGTCCGTGAACTCAAAGAGATGAGCATGTATGCTGACACTCATGGCAATGCAGCGAGCGAAGTCTTAAGGAATATTGATCGGATAGAGGTGAAAGAGGCATCGAATTATCAAAGATTTAAGACGAGTAGAATCGATGCCGGAGAGGCATCGTGCCTAGAGATTATCGAGAGCGGAGAGCAGGATTATTTACTGACGGACGATTTCAGAGCGCTTGGAGAGATAGAAAAACAGATAGGTGAGATGGTGGTACTTTCGCCAATTATTCTTAAAGTGTTGGTTATAAGAGGAATAATTGATAAGCGGCAGGCGCTTACAAAACTCGATGAGATGGCTGAGAGAAGAGATTGGTTGGGCAGACCAATTTATAGATATGCCAAAAAATATTTTGAGGATTTTTAATGAAAATCATCAAACGAAGAATAAATCTTGTGTAATCTGTGTTAATCGGTGGTTATAATAGGTATAAAAAATGAAAATAGCATCAATAGTAGGCGCAAGACCTAATTTCATCAAGTGCGCACCCTTGTCAAAGGAATTAAGGAAAGAATTTGACGAAGTTATTATCCATACCGGGCAGCATTACGATTACGAGATGAACAAAATATTTTTCGATGAATTAAATATACCAGAACCAGATTACCACTTAGGCGTTGGTTCCAGCACACATGGAGAACAAACAGGAGAGATGCCAAAAAGAACAGAAGAAGCTTTGATTAAAACCAAAGGAGCATTGAAGGAATGGGCGA
>CAZOEM010000574.1:0-2359 GCA_964578735.1 uncultured Halobacteria archaeon
GAACAGCCGGAACACTACCTGGATTTATTCCTCTCCCGGAACCGCCCTTTGGTGCTATTGTCACGATATCAACGAAATCAGAACCTTCTGCTGTGCCTTCTACCGTGAATTCGTCCTCATGTGCAACAGATTCCGCTGAAATATCTGCGCTCAATGATCCCGATGTCAGTAATACTGATATAGAACCATCTTCCTCAATGTTTGAACTATCAGTATAAAGCGCAGGTGTTGCCTCACCAGCTACCCTTATAAATGCCTCTATCGCTATTGTTCCCGGTGTTCCTGTGCCTCTTGTCTCTGGTGTTCGCAAATCCGCCTCAAATGTACCATCTTCCTCAATTGGAATGCCTGTATATACAATGTAATCCTCAATGGCAATATCAACATAGTCACCAGCATTTGCCGTACCTCTGATTTCTAAATCTTCTCCTACTACTACGTTAGCTGGCATATCAAATGTGACTTCCTTTTCTGATACATTCACATCCACCGTGTCCTCATATCCTGTATTCAAATCCGTTGCTTGAAGCGTATATGCACCGGAATTATGGAAAATAACTGAAAATTGCATCTTACCCACTTCTTTGATCGTAACATTGAATCCGTAGCAACGCTCTTTTGGCTCACCGGTAACCGGATCAGAAACATTAGTATATTCACGATCGAAAGTATCTACGAAGTCATCCAGTCCATCTTCAAACTCAACATGATCATCCCTTCCAGCAATTGCCTCAACCGTTACAAGATGCCCATATATGCCTGTTAACGTTACTGTTATTGGTTGTAACTCTGCAAAATCTGCAAAATCTGCAAACTCTGTCTTATCAACGTCAATGTCAACTTCACCTTTTAGCACCTCTAAACTCTTTGAGATAGATGACATACCTAATCCTCTCGAATTCTCTTCCGCCGTTATAACCGAGAAGGTATATGTGCCGGGTATCCAGCCAGTGGTATCTATTTGCTTTGCCGTATCTGTTGACCCATATTCTATGAGCTGCGATACGTTTATATCATCAAAGTACTGAGTTTTTTTGTCAAGAGTCAATATCTCTATTTTGCGGCCGGTTGGATCGACGATCTTCAGGTCAACGCAATCATTTGGATCCAAATATATTGGGCTGTCAATTCTTAAAGGAGTCCCAGCAGCTATGCTTGAAACAACGTCCGATCCCACTTTTAAATCAAGCGGGATTGCTAACTTGGATACCAATAGGTATTGGCTCAGGGCACCACAAGATATAATGTATGTCCCCGTCCTACTCATCGAGGTTGTATCGAAGTATCTGCCCTTAACAATCTTGGTTGTGCCCGTGCCACTCACATTCGTCACCGTCTCTGTTACAAATGCAGATGCTGAAAATGCTTCACCATCAGTATTTGTATCCGGAATACCTTGTATCAATACTATGCATCCGTCCTTTGTACCGCTGAAAATAATCTCTTGACCGATTTTTATCGCATCTGTATCGCCTTCTGTGATTTTGATAGCCACAAATCCAGGATTCACCTGATAACCATTTCTATAAGTTAAGTAATCACTTGTAATATCTTTCGTACTTCCAGTCGGCGCCATCAACGTAGCGAGCACGATCACCGTCATTGCAATCCCCATTATCACTTTACCCCTCACTTTTCTCTTCATTTTATCTTTTTTCTCATCTTAAATATTACAGTAGAGATATAATAGTAAGACTTAAAGCCGAAATTGTTGCAATCTGTTTGCGCACTCACCATCGGCATCATCGCCATCAAAGTCGAAGTTACCATTAATACTTCTGATAACAATGTCCATAAAGCTTTCCTTTTTAAGAAAAACATTATTATCGCTTTACCTCTTTTCATCCTCGTCTTCTTTTTTCCCTTTTTTAGAGTATAATAAGATATAATATCTCTTTAGTAAAGCTTTTGAGACTTTTTGAAAGAAAGGTTTTTGAATGATCAGCGCTACGAATCAGATAGACACAGCAATTTTCTTTTTCCGCATAGCTAAAAGTAAGAAGGAAAAGATATACCCGCCTATTTCAACCCTATCGCAGGAATATAATCGTTGTATTGTATTTATATAGCACAGTAAAAAATCCAAACACCAAGCATCAAAGTACAAACAAATTCCAAGCACCAAATTCAAATTTATAAACTCATTTGGATTTGTTTGAGATTTGGTGCTTGTAATTTGGGATTTTCGCTCTATACAAATACAATGTAAATTATTTGCAGGGAGTTCCCCAAGGTACTGTTGCACCCTCAACCGTAAATCCTCTTATATTAACGAAATCAGTTGTTATCTTAATAAGGGAACTTCCAGTAAATAGTTTACCAATTTTGATAATTATCATACAAAGACACAGATTTCACA
>CAZOEM010000575.1:0-2357 GCA_964578735.1 uncultured Halobacteria archaeon
TGGTAAAAGTTAAAAATGAATGAAATAAATACCCCAACTATAAAGGGGGAGCATCCAAATAATAGCTTACCTTAACCCCCTGTTCTACGGTGTTGATGGTTTGCGTGGTGCATTAATCGGCGTATCTATGCTGCCAATGTGGCTTGACCTTATGGTAGTAACCGCATTCTGTGCCGGTTTAATATCGTTGAGTGCTTATCTGTTCAATATAAGTGAAGGGCTATAAAATGAATTAATACTGAACGAGAGTTCCATCAGCCTTCGCTTTTTTTACCGCATACTTAAACGCCAATAAACCCAGCGGCACCAGCACAACTGAGAACACAATCAATGCAGTTATATCCGGAGCCAGAGCATGCAGCGAGTATCCCTGTAGAAGTGCATGTCTCATCCCATTCAGCGAATATGTAATAGGCAAAATATGCGAGACATTTTGTAGCCATGCAGGCAAAACAGCAATTGGAAAAAGCACCCCCCCAAAGAGTTCCGAGGTACTCATAAATAACATGTTTATCGGGTCACCCCTTTTAAGTACCATAATGAAACTGGCAGAGATTATGCCGATACTACTGAAGCATATTATTGTCAGAATGAGAATAATCATAGCTGCAACCAGATTGGCATCACTCATGTCCACACCCAGCAAGAAGGCACCAATCAAAAGATATACCAGAACTCTAAAAGAAGTGAAGATAAAACTCCAGAGAGTAGAAAAAACTATTATCGTTGAGGAATTAGTAGGGGTTACAAGCATTGCTTCTAATGTGCCCATCATCTGCTCACCGCGAATACTTTCTGAAAACCCCCTCAGTGCGGTCATTAAATAGCCTGAAAAGGCTATGCCTATAAGTACAAAGGAGAAATAATCGCCACCGTAAGGTTCAAGATATTGCTCTCCAGCACCTCCAATCAGCTTGGAAACGAAATAGAAAGTCAAAATCGAGAAGAACATGAAGAACAGTCTCAATACGAACTCGAATTTATAACTCGTTTGGAGTATTAAGTCACGTACTATAAAGGAAAAGGCTTTTTTGTATATCAAAATTTTATTCCCCCTATTCTTCCTCCACCCATCCCCCCTCTTCTGCCTTCACGCATTACCCTTCTGCGTTCCGAATAAGGTTGCTTTTGCCCTCCCTCTTCGAACTCTTTACCGGTATAATGTAAAAATACCGCCTCTAATGTGGGTTTGTCCAACGCACTTTTCAGTTCTTCCGGACTTCCAATCACTCTTATTTCACCCTCATCTATAATTGCAATCCTGTCACATAATTGCTCTGCCTCGCCAAGGTGGTGAGTGGACAAAAAAATGGTCTTACCCTGCTCCTTGACTATCTGCTCTTTAACAAAACCCCTTAAATTCTGTGCTCTTCTTGGATCCAAACCCTTGGTTGGCTCGTCCATAAACACAACTTCCGGGTCGTTCAGCAATCCACGTGCAATAGCCATTCGTTGTTTCATGCCGGTAGAATAGCTTAGGAACTTATCATCTGCCCTATCCTTTAAACCAACAATATTTAATAGCTCATCTACCCTCTTTCGTGCAGTGTCCGAAAAATAATTATGAAGCGAAGCGAAAAATTTGAGGTTCTGTCGTCCGGTAAGACGCCAGTAGAAACTTCGTTCATCGGTAGTGATAAAACCAATAGATTTCCTTACCTTTTTACTATCTTCTGTGACGTCATACCCGTTTACATATGCGGTTCCCTCAGTGGGTAAAATCAATGTGCATAATAGCTTTATTAGCGTGGTCTTACCTGCCCCATTTGGTCCGAGAATGCCAAATAATTCACCTTTTCCTATCTTTATGTTTACCTTTTCTACTGCCGCTATCTCATCTTTTCTAAAGGGATGCATGAGAAACTCGGTAAATCCTTTTTGCAGTGCGAATTCCTTCGTTATGTCGTACGTTTCAATAGAATATTCTAACATATCGTCCCCCATCCATCATTTAACACTTAATTTAGTTTTAAATTATGTGAATATAATCTATTTTTTTGTGAATGAACCTCACAATGCCAATCGCGGTTTTAGCAAATTGGAGAAGATGATCATATGCGGGAGCACGTAATACAAATCACAAATTTAACGAAAGAGTACGGGGAACTCAAGGCAGTGGATAACGTAACCCTCAATATAGAGCGGGGCGAGATATTTGGACTCATTGGTCCCAACGGCGCGGGTAAAACCACAACAATCAATATTCTGGTAGGGCTATCACTTCCCACTTCCGGAACGGTAAAAATAGCAGGACTCGATGTGACAAAACATCCAATAGGAATAAGAAAAAGACTTGGCATAGGGGAACTCCCTGTAACTAATTTACCAATTTTGATAATTATCATAGACACAGATTT
>CAZOEM010000576.1:0-2357 GCA_964578735.1 uncultured Halobacteria archaeon
ATCTTTTGTGAACGGGAGCATTTTAGATGACGAGATGCTAAAACGAGTATACAAAGAGAAACCAGATTGCGTATTTCATTGTATATAAAGTATAATTTTTACATAATATTGGAGTTTTCTTTGGGATACTATTGCTTCGGGCGTATAATCAGAATGGATACTTCTCGCTTGCATATGCGATGCTGGTAGTGATTTTTATGATCCTTGGTGCGATTGGGCTTTTTATGGGGTTGACGTTGAATGTGATTGCAGGGTTGAGGAAGAGAGTCGGTAAATGAATTACGAATAATAGTTGGTTATGCGGAAGACATGATGAATTACGAATATTGGATTTTGAACGACAAGCACAGGCTTTTGTTTTCTGTCGAGAAGGCAAAGAGGTTGATTAGTAGGAACGGAGAGAAATGAAGATTTGCATCATTTTAGGGACGCGACCAGAAATAATAAAGATGTCGCCTGTTATTAGAGCGTGTGAAAGGGAGAAAATGGATTATTTCATTCTTCACACGGGTCAGCATTATTCGTACATCATGGACCGCGTCTTCTTTGAACAGCTCGAATTGCCGGAGGCAAAGTACAATTTAGATGTCGGCTCGGGTAAACACGGCGAGCAGACAGGGGAGATCCTCAGCGGAGTGGAGCCGGTGTTACAGAAAGAAGGGGCAGATGTCGTTTTGGTTGAAGGAGATACGAACACTGTTTTAGCTGGTGCTCTTGCAGCTACTAAACTGCACATCAAGGTAGGTCATGTAGAAGCAGGTTTGAGAAGTTACGACAGAAAAATGCCTGAGGAGATAAACAGAGTTTTGACCGATCACTGCTCTGATTATCTTTTTGCACCTACAGAAACCGCAAGGGAAATCTTACTTGGTGAAGGTATCTCGGCTACTAAGATTTTTGTTACTGGGAACACAATTGTGGATGCAGTTTTCCAAAATTTAGAACTCGCAAAAGATAGAAACGATGTACTTAATGACTTGCATCCCGAACAAAGAAAGTATTTCCTTGTCACCGCGCACCGGCAGGAGAATGTTGACGTTAAGGAGAGATTTGAAGGAATTATCAAAAGTTTGGAACTTCTTGCAGACGAATTTGGTTTACCAGTTATTTATCCAATCCATCCGAGAGCGAGAAAGATGATGAACCATTTTGGGTTAAAAGCGAACGGCATTGAGTTTATTGAACCCGTTGACTATCTCTCCTTTCTTCAATTGGAATCAAAGGCTAAATTGATTTTAACGGATTCCGGTGGTGTGCAAGAGGAAGCATGTATATTAAAAGTTCCCTGCGTTACTTTAAGAGATAATACTGAGAGGCCAGAAACCATAGATGTGGGCTCAAATATATTAGCGGGAACAAATGCAGAAAGTATTGTAAGCAAAACAAAGGAGATATTGAACAGAGAAAACAACTGGAAGAATCCGTTCGGGGATGGAAAAGCTGGGAAGAGGATTGTTGGAATATTAAATTAGATTAAAGGAGATAGAATGTTAGAAATTGTGGTTCATAAGATAAGAGGAGAATGCCCGGTCTACAAGAAGGGGGATGTGATAGTGATAGACGACCCGGAAATAGATTTGGCGAAGACAGATGCGCTTTGTACTCATGCGCTTTCAACATTGCTACATTATGCATTGATATTAGAGCATGATTGGTGTCCTGTAAAGCTTGGATTGACAACGGCTGAAGATGAAGAACATGCGTATATGCAATGTGTGAATCCCGGAAAGCCATATACCGAAGGCGGGACCGTGATATTTAGGTGTAGAAGAATAGAGAAGGATGAACAGGAAAGAAGTATATCAAAAGCTTAAGAAAAATCCAAAAAAGGTTAGATTTGAAGAACTTTGTAGAGCAGCGGCGTTATTTGGCTTCGAGTTTAGAGGTGGCAGTGGTAGCCACAGAGTATTTGTTAGAGTGGGTATAAGAGAAATATTAAACTTTCAGGAAGTTAAAGGAAAAGCAAAGCCTTATCAAGTCAGGCAATTTATAAGGATTATTGAGAACTATAATTTAGTGGGTGAGTAAAAATGGCTGATAGATATACGATAGAGATATTTTATAGTGCGGAAGACGAAGGTTATATCGCTGTAGTCCCGGAGCTTCTTGGTTGCTCAGCTTTTGGAGAAAGTGAAGAGGAGGCTCTAAAGGAAGTTAAAATAGCCATAGATTTATGGATAGAAACAGCCAAGAAATGGAATCGGGAGATTCCTAAACCGGTTGAAAAGGAAATCCTAAAGTCCTTTTTGGATAAAGTGTGTGGTAGGGCATAGCAATGGCTACGATATTAGTAACAGGAGGAGCGGGATTTATTTTTTGGGGACAAACTTAGTGCACGAGTTGAGAAATAGGGGACA
>CAZOEM010000577.1:0-2355 GCA_964578735.1 uncultured Halobacteria archaeon
ATTTATAAAGCAATACGCTACTTTAAATCTGTGTTAATCTGCGTTAATCTGTGTCTTAAAAATCATTGGAAAATGATACTGTTCTGGTAAATTATTATTCGTGAGTTCCCTTAAACCAGTAATTTAAGAAGTGGCTTCGGTTCTCTTGCAGCTTTTGAAACAGACCTCGGAGTTAGAGATATATGCCAGTTGCCCTAATGCTTTGGCTTTTGCAATTGGTATGGCATTGGGTGATCAGTGTCCAGCATCTATTATTCATTGGTTTGCTAAGGAGGAATCTTACAATAAGGTTCTAGAGCTTAACAAACTATATTAACTGCATGAATAATTCTTTTAAATGTTAGAAAAGTGTTAGCTACTGAAAAGCACCCTAGCTAATTCCAGATGCTCGGCATCTATCGGCACAAAATCAGGATATATCATGTCCTTTCTTAGTCGCGTGAGGAGCAAATCACCGGGTAACAGCGTCTCTTAAAGCTCTTGATAGCTTTTTCATGTATATGAAGGGCACTGTCTAAAAACCCCGTTATTTATCACCGCGGAGATCGCCGAGGGCGCAGAGTTTAAGAGTGTTCCAATCCACGTTTGGGTTTTCTGATACCTCCGCGTTCTCCGCGCACTCTGCGGTAAAACTTGAGGATATAGTGATTTCGCAGGAAAAATCGACAGTGCCGTCAAAGGGGATTAATATCTTATCTACCTTATTTAACAAATAGCAAAATCTAAAGAACAGGGAAAACATATATATCATAAAATATATTTAACGATATTATGAAATATCCAGAAGAAAGGTTGCGGATGGTAATAGAAGAGTACTGGCGAAAAGAGCTCCCGGAAGCTAATGCAAGGGTGACGAAACTAAAAGTTGGTAGTGATTTAATAAATGATGTTATCGGTCCAAGAAGAGCGGGTAAGACGTATTTGATGTTCTTAGCTATAAAGCAACTTTTGGAATCTGGCGTTGATAAGAAAGCGACAATATATGTAAATTTTGAAAATCGGAAACTATTTCCCTTAACGCCTGAATACTTCAACTATTTGATAGAACTCATTTATGCCAGAAGACTTTTGGACGCATACGGAATGATTTTTGTTCTCCTTGATGAAGTACAAAGAGTAGAAGGTTGGGAGAAATATGTACGAAGTATTTATGATGAATTCAAAGGTAAGATAAAAATATTCGTCTCCGGATCTACTTCAAAGCTTACGTGCTCAGAACTAAGCTATTTATTAACAGGGCGTCATCTCACGAGTTATGTTTTTCCATTGAGTTTCTGCGAGTTTCTACTCTTCAAAGGTTTTGGCTATGAGATGGATTATTTGATAGAGAAAGACATCTCAATAATAAAAGAAATGCTGAGGGAGTATATAACGTTTGGAGGGTTTCCCGAAGTTGTTCTGACAGAATCGAGCAAAGAAGAACTTGTTCAAACTCTTTTCGGCGATATTATAAGTAGAGATATTCTCACAAAGCTGAGAAAGAACAGAGAAATTGTGGAAGAGATAGCGTACTTTTTATCTTCTAACATCGGCAAATTAGTGAGTTTCTCAAAACTGAGTAGGATGCTGAAGATTCGCGGAATTAAAATTTCTGTTCCAACATTAGAAAAGTACTTTTCCATACTGAAAGGGGCTTTTCTTTTCTTTGATCTTCAAATTTTTTCTTACCAGGTTAAAGATCAATTACAATACCCCAGGAAGATTTATGCTATTGATTTAGGTTTTGCGAATTTTTCGGGATTTAAATTTTCCGAAGATGCAGGTAGGTTAATGGAAAACCTTGTTGCCGTGGAATTATTGCGAAGAAAAACACTCAATCCAACAATAGAGGTTTATTACTGGAAAGATACACAACAAAGAGAAGTAGATTTTGTTTTAAAATGCGGTTTGAAAATAGAACAGCTCATCCAGGTAACCTACGCTTCTGGCGAAGAAGAGATCGAGATAAGGGAAAAGAAGGCGTTGATAAAAGCGACTGAAGAGCTGAAATGCAATGATATGCTCGTGATCACGTGGGATTACGAAGCCGAAGAAGAGTTTAATGGCAAACGGATAAAGTTTACACCGCTATGGAAGTGGTTGCTAGTATCTGCTCAAAAATCCACGGATTTTTGAGCAGAAAATGCAAAATTTAAATTAAAGTGCAAAAGTCAACGTTCAACAGATTTTCATAATCAGCCAATATAAAAGCGGACTAAGCTAAAATGAAGCAAACATCCTTTAACAAAACGATCGTGCATCCTGTATCATGCATCAATTTCCTTGCCCACTTCCTCCTCCAGGTTAAACCCGTCAAAGACCGAAAGCCGCTTCAGATACCACGAACAAGGTGCTTTCTTCTCTTCTAACCCGGAT
>CAZOEM010000578.1:0-2344 GCA_964578735.1 uncultured Halobacteria archaeon
ACACCAAAGACCTCAGTTGCCTGTTTTTTCTTTCTTGATGTTGTCTGTAAGAAAACAGTATTTGGTATCTGCTCGGTCAAGCCATAAAAATTGAGTGCGCTCCAGTAAGCAACAGAATAAGGATTTACCAGCAAAGAGCCAATAATGAATTCATTTAACGTATATTTCCCCTTTTCTGCACCCAGCGGGATGATCATATATTTCCCTTTTTCTATGCGTTCAATCCATCCCTTCTTCTCCAGTCGTGAAAGAATTACCCATAACACCTCTTTTTGGATATTTGTCGTACTTAGGACATTCTCAATAGAGAATGTATCCCCTTTTTTTGCCAGTTCTTCAAGTATGCTAATTCTCATTCTTATGCACTATCCTTAACAGTTTTGTTATTGTTGGTGTATGTGATTGAGAGAAACTTCTCACTTCTTTTTGTTATTTTCCATTGTATATAAATAATTGATTTCACTTTGTTCTTCCGTCAAAATCATTTCTCTCATTCATCCCACCATCACCGCCTTATTCGTATCATTCCCAAATACATCCACCACCTTAACCATTATTTGATATTCTCGGGATTCTTCATATTTATGCGTTGCTTCGTAATCCACCTTCTGATTCTTCTTTATCCTGAAACTCTGCCATTGATTGTGAAACGTATCGCCTTTATATTTTCTTTCAGTCATTTTTGTTTCATTCTCCTATTCCGCAAGTTCCTCTACATATTCCTCTCTCTTAGACCAAGGCAGAGGTCTTATTCTGTACTGTTGAAGAGCACTTATTAACTCAGGCTTTACAGGCTGTTCGATATCATTCAAAACCCCATAGGCCGTAGAGTCCACAGGTCTAACCTCTTTTGTATCTTGTGCCCATGCAAAGATTAGCATACTTATACTCTGACGCTCTGGCCGATTTATAGTTTTAATAACTCTCTCAGGTCGTTTTTGAGAAGCGGGAATTACGAAATCAAAAGACTGGTCAAATCCACTTTTTCCTGTGAACTTTACCGAAGGTGTAAACAGTATTCCGTGAAGACGAAGATACTCCTCCACATCTTCTTTGAAAATACTTGCCACTATTGGTTTGGCCATTACGAACAGATCGTTTACGGCAAGCATTGCTTGAATTATATTGTGTTTCTTTTTAGGGAAGTTTTCAGTTCTTGCCTCTACAATAATCTCCTCTCCTTGAAGACGGACACCAAAACCATTTAGTATTGACTGTAGCAACCGTATTCTTTTCTCTGTGCCAATATCAAAACCGCTCAGTTCAAGGTCTCTAATTGTATATCCATCATCTGTAAGAATGAGTGTATTTCCCGTCCTTTTTACATATATCTGTAAATGGTCATTGTGTCGATCGAGGAAGGGTGTGGTGATCTCACAAACGTCTTCTATATCTTTCACACTGATTTTCTGCTTGAACCATTCTATATATGTATTAACCAGATCCTGGCACTCGTTAAAACTCATTCCATGTTGGCCTCCAGTATATTTTAGGTGGTACAACAACATTACAATATCAGAAAAAATCCTGTAAAGTCTTATACAAATTGGTTGTGACCGGAAATTTATCGTTAGGAGCAGGAATTGCCCATTTGGTCATAAAGCCCTCCACATATAAATGCAAATGTGGACAATATATTGTCTGTCCATTGTATGGTGTAAGAAGGGGAAGCGGAACATTTACAACTTCTGGATTTGTATGTGGCGGTCCATCAAGATCAAGACGGATAAGAATAATTATCGTTTGGTAACGCTCTTGATAAGTGCATTTTGTAAGCCGGATTCTTCCTCTGCTAATATCTATCAAGAAATTTTCCCGCTCATCCTGAGAAATAATGGGGATATTTAAAAAATCTCCTGGAAACGGGAAATCATAACTGTCATCACTGTTTTTTATCTTTGGGATATTAATAAGAGCATCTGCTTCACTTTGTGTTAGCATTTTTAGTTTCCACCTCCTTCATTTAATAAAACCTTTGTGTTATGTATAGTTATTACCTTTACATAATGCTCCACTTGCCAATCAAAATGCACGTAAGAATCCGATTCAAATCGTCTCATGACGTCCGTTACAAATGCAAATGCTTCTTTATATCTGTAACCTGACATTACGAGTTTTATAGGCTACTATATCTTATTTCTCTAATAAGTTGCAGTCTATGGAACATTAAGCCTCTATAATCAGCCGAAAGTCATATGTCTATGTAGCCCACATATAGGCCACATAGCAAAAACAAGAATGAAACCGACAAACCTTTGTTTTTTGTAACGAACACTGAACTGATGAGTTCTTTTAGGTTGTAGCCTATACAATGCTGAAACTCAGGCTGTAACTTCTCAGGAGT
>CAZOEM010000579.1:0-2342 GCA_964578735.1 uncultured Halobacteria archaeon
TTACAGCTTCGTGACACCATTTGGGCCTTATTTCCCCTTTCACCGAAAGGCGGGACACATAAAACTTTTTACTTAAATTTTTTCATGGTGCAAAAAGCGCACTTATCTTCTCTACTTCCTTCGCCTTCGCAAATGTGGTTATCTGATCATGTACCTGGATGACCGTATCGCCTTTTGGCAGTATTATATCACCATTTCGCTCTATCGCCACTACGATCGCCTCTTTTATACGCAACTTTGACAACTGTTTCCCCTCTGCTCGTGATCCCTCAGAGACAATGACCTCAAATATCTCCGCTTTTCCGCCACCTACGGTAAGGAAATCTTTTATCTTCGGTCTTTTCGCTGACAGATATAGATGACGCGCAACGGTCATGTCCGGATTCTCAAACAGGAATATGTCCGCACGTTTGAACATATCCACATGCTCGTCCTGATTCACAACGGCAACGGTTTTCTTTGTGCCCAACTCCTTTGCCGTCAGTGCCATCATCAAATTAGCAGCATCGTCTGAGGTGGTAGCGATAAGTGCACCCGCCCTGCTCGCTTCTGCCTCTTCTAAGGTGGACCTTTCAGTTGCATCGCCTACAATGGTTAAAGCATCGTACTTCTCTGCTATCTCTCTACATCTCTTCTCATCCGCATCTATGACCACCACATCATTCTTATCCTTCGTTGCGATGTCCACCAGATTTCTTCCTATTCCGCCTAACCCCACTATTATCAGATACACGCTGAGCTACCTCTTTAATCTTAAATGGGTTATATATATATCTTTTATGTTTCCTCCACCCTCTTCAATTGTTCACGAATCCAGTGCTGAATGTCAGCTAAAGCAGGAGGGTGCACAATGAATATCTCTATATCGGAGGGAAATTGAATATTACTTCGGTCTTCCTCATTCATAATCAACATACCTGTTTCTCCTTCCTTGAGTGTTTCATCTATTCGTTTCGCGATATGCTCGTATCTGCTCTTGCTTGCATCTCTATAAAATTCAAGAACTTTACTAAATACTCTTTCGCTATTAAAGGGTATTATCATGCATCTTCTCCAATCCATGAATTCATAGAATAAATCTTTATCCTCTAATGATTGTAGCTTTGCACCTTCTTCACATTTGCTCTTTACCAATTTGTAACTTTCTTCGTTTAACTTTTCTGTCTCGATCATACCAGCCTCACCAGCGGAATAAATCGCTTCATGATATATTATTTTAACCTTTCCCGCTTTCTCTATCTTCTTCACCTGTTCTTCTACCTGTCTCCAATATTGGTCAATCATTCCTAAATAATCGCTTTGTGCTTCTTTTTCTGTATATAGTAAAGGGATGCAATATAATTTCCTTTTACCTTTATACCGCTCAGCACTTGGCTTTTCTATTCTTATCTCATCAGACATTTTTAGTTCCCCCTTCGCATTTGTTTATCGCAGAGAGCGCGGAGAAACGATTTTCTTTCTGCTGACTCCGCGTTAAACAAATTTATCTTTTTATTTATGATATTTGTTTAAAACCTAAAGAGCACCCAAAAACGATGTAGTTTTCAGTGGAATGTGGAGAGGAACAACCACCATTTTATCACAAAAATAACAAAATACTACGTATATATATTACTTCATGGCGTTCGTATCCAAATCACAATTTCAGGGATTCATGAAGAAGACCCATAAATGTAATATTAAAAGCATAAACAACCCCTATTACACCATTTTGTACCCCGTGCAGATAGCTTACGCTAAGCGATGAAACATCGCAGGCATTCCCAATCGTAGGAATTGTAGTCAACCGATTGTCCCCTCCTGTTGAATATCCCGTTAAATTTGTCTTTGAACTGATTTTCTACCATAATGACAAGGAGGGGATATCTGCATATATGATATGTTCCATTTGGAGCAAACCTTGCACGAGTTTTACTAAATATGACTAAGCTATATATCTAAGGAAACCACTTTGGATTTTAGTGTAATTAATCGTCACGATGAGTGAAAAAGGGGAGAGTAAAAGTTTACGGAAGAGGTTTGTAAAGGTCGCCTTTGTGGCTGGTGTGCTGGCAATTGTTTCTCTTGGCATCTGGTATTACAGTTTCCCAACAGACAGCGACATTCTTGTTCTCGATAAAAGTGTCTTAACGGTGGTTTTAGATGAGCTCCCGAACGGAGATAAGGAAGCGAGTTCCATAGCACAGGAGAGTATTATTAATGCCACGGGCGCCCCGGAACGTGCATTTAACAGATTTTTCAAGCTGATGAACGTATCGAGAACGCAATTTCAATGGCTTCTTTTGTATAATCAGGCATTTATAAAGTAATTTTTTTAGATTTTAAGGAAAAATATATCATCC
>CAZOEM010000580.1:0-1432 GCA_964578735.1 uncultured Halobacteria archaeon
TATGATAAAATGACTGCACTATCTGTGGGTTCGCAAGGCCAACTTGACGGCATGGTAATTTCTCATATGAGAGTTATTCTCTCCGCCTTATTGGGCGCATATACTATTGCTGGGAGGATTATGAAAATGCTATTAAATCATTGAAAAGAGCAGTAGAACTATCGCCAAACTATACGAAGGCGTATTATGATTTAGCACAATACTATGCTGTTAAGAGAGATGTAGAATAAGCCATTTTACATCTAAGGCGTTCTATTGAGGGAAACAGCTTCTATTTTGATCTTGCAATAAGAGAGAAGAATTTCAATCCCGTCAGATATGCCGTATTACAGCTTCGAGAAGAAATGAAGGGTGATGCGCTTGAAAAAGCAAAAAGTGCAATTTTGAATGCGGAAACAGCTTTGGAAGAAGCTGAAGAATCAGAAGCGCAAGTATACGAATTAGAAGAATATGGTGCAGCAAAGTCAAAACTAGTTCTTGCAAAGGATAAAGCGGATTCTGGTATCTATGAGTCTATTTTAGAGGTTAAACGGATGTCGAGAGAAGTTTATGAGACTGCAAAAATAGCTAAAGATAACTCTTTGGAGAAACGAAAACAATTACAACTGATGAAAGCAGAGCAGCACGAGAAAAAAACTCGTCTAAAAGAAGAACATAACGATTTAAATATTTCCGCTGGCTTTCATATATTGTTCTTGATGCTATTTGTTACAAGCATCTTCACCTTGAGCTTTGGTGCTTATATATTAGCTGCGATATGTGAAGGAGTAGCATGTAGCATTTGGGGCTTTCTTGATGATAAACCGGAAACAGATAATTTGATGATGTTTATACTGGGGTCTATATTCGCCCCTTTGTGTTTTTTAGGTGTATTAAGTTATCTTTCGTCTAGTTCTGCGATAGATGAGCGGTCTAAAGAGGAATTACGAGAAATAGATAACAAATATGCGTCTAAATTAGGAATACAAAAGTTATCAGCGGAAAATTGGGTTACTAAAGGGCTTTCATACACGGAAGCGTGTAATGGGCCGTCATATGCGAAAAACGAGTCTTGTAGTGCAGCTATAAATAGTTTTAATAGTGCTTTGGGAATAGATATAGCAAATGGCAGGGCATGGGTCAGCAAGGGTATTTGCTTAGAGCGATTGGATAAAACAGATGAAGCTATTGCTTGCTGTGACAGAGCATTAAAATTGAACCCAGGGGATTTTGAGGCTTTGAATAACAAAGGGATATACTTAGATAAAGTGGGCAGAATAGAAGAAGCCTTAAATTGCTACGATAGTGCGTTGAAAGAGGCTATTGATACCGAGTTTCTATGGTGTGTATGGTATAATAAAGGGCGTGCTTTAAAGGAATTAGGCAGGTTTGGAGAAGCTATAAGTTGTTACAATGAAGCACTAAAATTAAAGCCGGAATTTATTGATGCTTT
>CAZOEM010000580.1:1442-2341 GCA_964578735.1 uncultured Halobacteria archaeon
TCGATAAAGGAATGTGTATAGAGAATTTAGGTAAGTTTGAAGGGGCGATTGATTGCTACAGTAACGTATTAGAACTCCGTCCAGGGCATGAAAGCGCAAGAAAATACAAAGAAGCTTGCTTACAAAAATTATAGTGTTTGTTTAGCTCCTTTTTAACCCTTAAAATTATACAATAAATAAGAGAGAAATAAATGGCAGAAGTAGAATTTAAGACCCGGATACTCACGTTACTTGAAGAAGACCGGGAGTTCCGGATGAGCGTAGCTGGGCTTGTCGGTTATAAAGAGGTTCTTGACCGGCTGGCTGAGCACGATCGTAGATTTGATGAGATCCTGGCACGGCTGGAGGAGCATGACCGTAGATTCGATGAAATCTTAGCTACTCTGCGGGAATACAGTAGGCGGTTTGAAGAGCATGATCGCAAGTTCGATGAAGTCCTGGCACGAATGGAGGAGCATGACCGTAGATTCGATGAAATCTTAGCTACCCTGCATGAACACAGCATGCGTTTTGAAGAGCATGACCGCAAGTTCGATGAAGTCCTGGCACGAATGGAGGAGCATGACCGCAAGTTCGATGAAATCGTAACTACTCTGCATGAACACAGTATGCGTTTTGAAGAGCACAGCAAATTGTTTGATGCATTAGACCTGAAGATACAGGCTTTGGGCTCGAGATGGGGTATTTTCAGCGAGCAAGCGTTTCGAGAAGGAATGAAGAACGTAGTCGAGCAGTATTTCGGCGGTGAAGTGGAAAGATGGATTACAGATGACGAAGAAGGTATTGTCTTCGGACGCCCGTCAAAAGTCGAGGTTGACTTGATTATAAAAGACGGGGAACATATCCTGGTTGAGATAAAATCGAGCATCCAGAAGAGTAGCGTATCGCAATTGTGGCGA
>CAZOEM010000581.1:0-2337 GCA_964578735.1 uncultured Halobacteria archaeon
TAATTTGCGTTGGTATGTATTTATATCTAAAAAGAAACTATCTGAAATTAGAAAGTAAAGTGTAGCTGCCACTATGTTCTTTTCCATCAGCTCCTGTTCCCGTCATTACTATTTTATAGTTATCTTTCAGAACGCTTGAATCCACATTTATTGTTACAGTTGAAGTGTACGAAGGTGTTGGTTCACCAATCGGAGGAACAAAGCTGACTGCTATGCCAGAAGGTTGCACATTGGTGCTGAGTGCAACTGGATGTTCATATCCCTGTATGCCTTTAATAGTAATTGCTGTAGTTATTACGCCGCCTTGGTGAACCGCCCCTTGCATAGGACTAATAGCGATACCGAAATCCGCAGGTGGGGCGAATATTGTCGATACCCATACTAAACTTATTATAGCGGCTACTATGAAAGCTATAATGGTTAAATAAGTACGATTCCTATACCAAAACCTTTGATCTTTTTTGATCGAAATATTCACCTTTTCTGGCGCCACATCCTTTACTTCATTAGTCTTCTGGCTCGGTTGCACCGCTAGAGGGCGACCGAGAATTTTTGTGATAGCATTCAATAAGTTATTAAATCCTGGATGAGGCAATTTACCGCTTCAATCTCGGAGATCTGCTGCTTGAATTCGTCTGAGTGCAAGGGGTATTTTTACATCACGCTCAATCAAAACAGGAATAATGATTCCCCTTTGCGTACCTTCGGATGCTTCTGTTCTTACCCAGTCTTTGGATACTGACGTTTTAGACCACAAAACAATTACGCATTTCGCGGCGTCTAATGCCTCTTCAATAACTGCATCAAATGTCTAACCAGGGAGAATATTACGATCCCACCAAACAGAAAAGCCTTGCTGTTTTAGTGCTTCTGCTATATCTTTTGCTTTGCCTCTATCCTCTTTGGCATAGCTAATGAATATGTCGCTCATTTCATATTTTCTCCTATTTTGCCATTTCTATTTCTGCCATCCAGGCACTATTTTCGATTGAAATCACCGCTTCGCATTCGCAGATGAATTTGTTACGCTCCTTGGTATCGTTATCTACCTTTCCCTTAGATTCCCATAATGCACGTAATCTTTCAAGTTTATTAGCAGTGGTTTGATAACTGATAATCAAATACTGATATCTTCCTGCGTAAGCAAACGCTGTTATAGATGCTGTAATTGTAGCGATGACCGCGATCCATCCTGCGGTCCAACCAGTTAACCCAAGCGCACCTAAGCCAATAGCAATAGCACCGAGTGACAGACCTATGTTCTTATTACGCTTCATCCTTTCGTTTACGTGATGTAAGCGCATATTCGCGGTATTTCCCCCATACATACGCTAAGGCAGAACTTGACTTATCAGGATTAGATGTGAGTTTACTCATAGCATAGCCTCCAGCTCCTCCACTTCGCGGTTCCGCCGGTGATACCCCCTCTGCTCGATCATCTTTTTGCCAGCCGCTCACCCTTTTCCCAGGGTGATCCTGCGTCGGGTTCCGGATCGCCGAACCACTTCAATGCAGATCCAATGAAATGGTCAGCAGATGCCTGTTTTGCTTCTGCTGCTCCCTGGCTGTAAAAGGACCAACCGAATACGCGCTCAGCACCGCGAAAGTTGTCCTGACGCATTTTGCTCCGCCAGGTGTTGACCAGAGCTGTCTTGCCCACACCGCCCCATGCAACAAAACAAATAATATTTGTCCTGGTATTGTCCCAGACTTTATCAAGCAATTTCAATTCTTTGTCACGGCCAAAGAGTTCGGAATTGGTGGAGGGTAGTTTGGCAAGGGCTATTTTTTTTGGAGCAATGGAAGGAGTTTCCAACGGGTTTTTAGGGAGTTCACTTCCGATGATAGCTGCAACTTCATCGGCAATCGCAGCCAGATCAGCGTCAACTTGATGCTCATCCCCGCTAGAGATAGGCCTGCCGTCATTGGGTCTCAGATTCATTCGAGCAAGCCATTTAACATGTTTCCAAGCACAGGGTCTGAGGATAACAGGATAGATACGAAGCCCTTCCTTATCCCTGCGCTCCAGCAGGCTAGGTATCTCTTTACTAAGGATGAATTTTGAAGTGAGAAAATCGGCTGAGACAAGAAGCACCGCCACGCTGGCTTTGGCAATAGCTTCTTGAATCTTTTGGTACCAGTTTCCACCTGCACCAATGCGGCGGTCGTCCCATAGATCGATAAGACCCTCCTGCTGTAGCACACCCAGATGAGTCACCAGGCGGTCTTTCCAGGCTTCGTCCTTATGACTATAGCTGATGAAAACAGTGGTCATAGCATGGTTTCCCTATGGGCATTCAGTTTATTATTTGTATATTGAAAAGTTGGAATTATATA
>CAZOEM010000582.1:0-2303 GCA_964578735.1 uncultured Halobacteria archaeon
GTATCCACTTTATCAAGCTTCATAGTCTGGAGGAGCAGGTAACAAATGAGTATGGTAAAAGGAAATGGTAAAAGAAGGCTATGGGAGTTTCAGCCATTTACTATTTGTCATATCTTAGGGTTGAGTTTTGACGAGAGGAGGTTAAAGCGAATTTTTAAGGAGTTGAAGCTTAACCACGACAACCAGTTTTCAGCGGATTTTGAAATGCATCAATCTCTTGCCAAGATATGCAGGACGCAAAGTCAGCCTGCAAAACGAGTGGAAAAGATGCTGGAAAAGCAATTTGCACCGTATAAGAAAGAAGTTGAGCGGTTAGACGCGCAAAAGATAAGTGCGATTATCGAGGGTAGAACAGAAAACACTTTAATAAATGTGCCCCTCCCCGCTCTTATCTGGTTTGCTGTACGTAATGGCGGTCCGGATAAAGAACTCGAGACGAGGATTTTCGCCGTTATTCATATGAATGAGCATCTGGCATTGCGATTTTACGATGAACTAGCCCTTAAGCTACCGGGAAGTAAGGTAGAGGATATAACAAAACAGTTAGATATGGCTTTTGAATCGAATGAAAAGCTACAACGTAGGTGTGAGCGGTTGGAACAGAAGAAAGAAGAACTGATTTCGACACGCGACACAATAAAAACAGATAAAATCCAGCTCATTCATGAGTTGGAAGAGCAAAAGCGATTAACTGACAGATTCCAAGAACAGCTAAAAGGCATGGGTGGAGAAGCAGCGTATGTGCAGATTGAAGGGCTGAAAAAGGAACTCGAGTTTTTAAGAAGCGAAAGAAAGCAGTTGAATAAAGAAAATGCAGAACTGTTCAAAATATCAGCACTCTCATTTGAATCCAGCATTAACTCAAAGAATGATGTCGGGAACAAGGTCGTAGCTTCTTCTTGCAACTGTAACAGCAATGATTGTGTCGATCAGAACGAAACGGAAACGGAGATGGGGGTTCAGCTTAAAGGAGTGAGAGTGGCTTATGTAGGTGGCGTAGAGCCGCTTGAGTCAAGTTACAAGGAGATGGCGGAATCTTTTGGCTGTCGCTTCTGTTATCACTGTGGGCACTGCGAAGGCGGGAAAAGGATGATGGAGCTTCTCGTGGAGAGAAATGACGTGATATTTTGCCCTGTGGATATAAACAGTCATTACGCTTGCCGATTGGTTAAGGAAGCATGTAAGTTGCGTGATAAGCCATGCCATTTCCTTCGCAGTTCTGGTTTGAGTGCACTAAAGAGGGGGCTGTTGAAGATAGGTAGTGATAGTTCCGCATAGAAAGATTTGAAGTGAAAGAGAACAATCACGGTGGAAGGCCTTATATCGTTCCTCTGAGACCAGCTAACTCTTCTGAATGATGTATGTAAAAAGTATAGTGATTATGATTTTCCATACTTTAATCAACCAACAGCCCCAATCGCTTCGGTCTTGGGGATGGCTAGGGACTTAAGTTTACAGCTCGGCAAGTTATTGCTACTCCGCTTCCTTTTAAGATAACGTTCACATTGCTTTACCCTATCGTACCCAAGCATCGTACCAAGAATAAAGTCCTCTTCATTGGTCAGATTTGACAATGACGTAAATTTCATCTGTTTGATTACATCAATGCAGATGGAATTGCCGAAGAAGACATTTATCTTTGTTCCGTTTACTGCTTGAATATAGCAATCTATCCTCTCCCTTTCCAGTTTTTTTTCAATTGCATCTCTGTTCGATACTTTTGTCGTATGAAGGACGAGGGTTCTTAATCCTTTCTTATATTCTAGAAGGTGGTGTGTAAATACGTCCATATCCTCTTTCCTTTCTTTGCTTCTTGTGAAAAGAATAAACATAATGCTTCCGTGTTCCCCGTGGTCGAACCATATATCAAAACTACCTTTGCTGCCATTTTTAGCTATCCTCCTTCTTTTGTATGTAGAGATTAGTATAGCTGTTAGGGGCATAAATAATGAACCCTAACAAGATTAGAATTTAGGATAAAATACTAAATCATCGGCTTTTACCAAAATACTAACTTTATTCGGCTTTTCCGCCAAAACCAAACTCTTTTAGGTGGTGCTATTTGTATGCCTAACAACCTAACATTAGTACATTATGAAAGAAGGGAAAAAGATAGTTGAGATGATTGCGTTTGTGCTTGCACTTGCGCTGTTCGATAGTAGCTGCAATTGTGGTGGTGGATGCTGCCGGGGTAAAGCGTGCAGATGCAATAAGAAGAATGGGAAGCGGGATGAAGATGATGGGTTAGATGATGGAGGGGAAAGCTAATTTCAAAAACGCAATAAAATTTTAAATACCCGGTC
>CAZOEM010000583.1:0-2302 GCA_964578735.1 uncultured Halobacteria archaeon
GATGTGGGCATAGGTGACATCTAACTGCATTCTCTTCCAGTTTCTCATAGAACATTGCTTCTTTCATTTTATTTATATCTTGTAAATACCCCCCCTTTCAACCGCTGGGTAGAACGGACAGCCACAGCCCTAGTGTAATTATTAATTATACTCTTGTATTTAAATAATAATTATGAACTCAGAGGAGGGAAAAATTATCGTCTATTATGGGAAAGGAGAGGGAAAGACAACCGCCTCTATCGGGCACGCCATAAGGACGTTGGGTCATAACAAAAAAGTAGTGATATTGCAGTTTATGAAAGGAAGGCCAACTACCGGAGAATATCAGTTTCTAAAGAACCTCAATAACCTCCAGATACATCTTTGCGGGGCTCCCGGATTTTTAAAGGACGCGGAATCGCGGAAAAAACATCTCAAAAAGACTAAAGAGGGGTTGAAACTTGCTCATAGAGTGCTAGAGGAAAAAGAGACCGATCTTTTGGTTCTGGACGAGATATTATACACAGTAAAATTCAAGCTTTTAACAGAAGAAGAGGTCTTAGAGTTGTTAAAGAAAAGAGGTCATACTGACGTCATTCTTAGCGGAAGAGAGCCAGAGGATAGAATAATAGAAATGGCTGATATAGCAACACACATGGAAAAGGTCAAGCATTATTGGGATAAACTAGGTGGCACAACTTCAGGGATAGAATATTAATCCCTAAATAGTATGTATACATATATACACAGAAGGAAGAAAAAAATCAATATCTATAAGTGGCAGGTGAAAGATAAAGATGAAGATATGCGTAACCGCAACGGGAAGTGATTTGGAAGTGCAGGTAGAAGGACGAGGAGATCAAGGGCGAAGAGGAATGGGTGGCCGTGGATTGGGTCCGGATGTTTTTTTTAACCTTTAGAGCGCTATGCAACAACCATCGCCATCATTAGCCTGGAAGGCATTTGTTGATGAGAATCTATGTGTAGGGTGTGGAAAGTGCGCCAAGGTTTGCTGGACCGGTGCAATTAGGATTGTTGATAAAAAAGCAGTAGTGGATTTCAACAGGTGCATCTGTTGCACTAACTGCATGAGGGCATGCCCGCGAGGAGCGATTGGAATAGTTCCATATCCATTCCCCATTTTAAAGCGAGGAGAGGATTTGGATGTGATAAAAGCGCAGCTAAAGGAGATAGGGGCGCAACTTGGAGCGATGGAAAGAAGTATCAAAAAGGTATAAGTGTGTAAAAAAAACGTTACAAAGGGGAAAGAGCGTTATGACGGAGATAAAATGCGGTAAATGTGGCAAGCCAATATCAGGAGACGTCTACGAGTTCGGGGGCGTTATACTGTGTGAGGATTGCTACATGGATGAGGTAATGGCTTCTCAGCCGAAGAAATGCGCGATGAAATGATGACAAAAATGGAACTTACGAGTTCTATGAACTAACCAAGAAGATAGAAGGTTGCTAACGTATCAGAGCCAGAGATACGCGAGTTTTTAGTGAATTCCCGGATTTCTAGCTCTCCCACTTCGATTTTACGCATTAGTACAAAGAACAATGAACTTTCCCATCAGGAGAAGGCGGATATTTTCCTGCTAAATAGTTAAAAAAACTAGCGATCCGTATCTACCGCTCCACTTCTGTGCTCTCGAACAAATAAGAACCAATGCCCACCATGCAGATCGAAAATGCAGTGGTGAGAACAAAATCGAGCAGTATAGGGACTCCGGAAGCTTCTGCACCGACTAGAACGCCCCTTAAACCATCCACACCATACGTTAACGGATTCGCATAACAAACGGGAACAAGCCATGACGGCAGGTCATGCACGGGAAATAACGCACCCGAGAGTAAAAAGGTAGGGAACATGACAAAGTTCACGATCAATGTAAACCCTTGCATGTCTCGCATCCGTGACGCGAAGATCAAGCCCAGGCCAATAAAGGTAAACGAAATCAGGCACATGAATACTATTGCGAGCATAACAGGTATCACAGCGCTGATTTTAAAGCCCAGCAACGTGCTGAGCGCTAAGATTAAGAGCCCTTGCAGTACGGAAACGGTAGAACCTCCTGCCGTCCTGCCTAAGACAATAGAAAGTCGCGATACCGGCGCCACCATCACCTCCTTCAGAAATCCGAACTCCTTGTCCCAAAGCACGGAAATGCCCGCGAACATAGAACTGAAGAGCAAGGTCATGCCTATTATCCCGGGCGTGAGAAAAGCGACATAATCTACTCCCGCTGGCAGTCCTGGCATAGAGGCATGCTCTAAGCCTAAGCCGAGAAATGCGAGGAAGAAAATGGGCATCCCTAAAGAG
>CAZOEM010000584.1:0-2300 GCA_964578735.1 uncultured Halobacteria archaeon
AAATACGTTTTAGTTCAAACTGTCCGATTCCGAGAAAATGCCCACTATAAAGGTAGCAAAGGATGATAATCCCCACCCACTATTATGTCTCCAGAGGAGTTATAAGGGAGTAATGTATCTCCAAGTCCATCGCCATTTCTATCTTCACCCGCGTAATCGCTCCAATAGTTCCCACCTAGCCACGAGCCTCCGATGATGTTTGTTCCCGCTGTTTTACTAATGTTCCAGATGTTGATCCCATCATCGTAAGCATTGTTCGTGTTGTTGAAGTAGTTGTTGTAGATCGTGTTGTAGCCCGAACCCTTTAAGTAGATACCGTAGGCGTTGTTTGAAGTAACGGTGTTGCTGTCTATTGTATTTCCGTGAGAATCAAATAATATAATTCCAGTTATGTTATTGCTTATTGCTGTGTTGCTATCCAGCATACAGTTGTTACTCGAAACGCGTAGACTGATGCCAACAGCGTTGTTCAATGCAATATTGTTGGTGAGCGTGCAGTCGCTTAATAGTTTAATGAAGATGCCTTCTGCGTTATTTGATGCAATGTTATCTGAAATGATGCAGTAATCCACGCTGTTAACGTATATTCCAGCATTCCCGTAAGCAGCTGCCCCGGTCACCGTAAACCCACTGATGGTCACATGATTCTCGCGTACCTTAAAAACGTGGTAACTTGGATTTAATGCGTTCACAGTGGTTGAAGCAGCGCCGTTCTCCGACCTGATCGTCAATCGCTTATTCACATCCACATTCTCAGTGTACGTGCCGTCCGTAACGCAAATGGTATCTCCTACGGTTGCGTTATCCACCGCACTCTGTATAGGAGTATCACTGGGTTGGAAAGCGCTGCCATCGCGCCACCAGCCGGTCTCGTTGACGCAGATGTCGCCGCAGGTGCAGGTGAGTCCTCCTACGGGAACCAATGGGTGATAATCCCCACCATTTGTTATGTCACCAGAGGAATTATACGGGAGCAAAGTATCACCAAGTCCATCGCCATCGGTATTCTCACCTAAATAATCGCTGTCCATGCCGCCATAACGCAAGATGCAGTGGTCGAAGATGCCGCTGCCTGAGTTGGTCAGGGTTACACCTTCGTTGACTTGCACGCCCCAGTCAAAAAAACCAGGAGAAGCGTTTATCACATGCACGTCCACAGCCCATGTGGTGTCGGTGGTTATGACCTCGTCTTCATGATAAACGACAGCGCTACCGATGCCAGTCATGCAAAGAAGCGTCAGGAACGCGACCACGAATGCGAATATTTGTATCTTCACCACAGCTCCAAATCTTCCTCTTTGCTCCGAAAATACCTTATTATTTTCATGATCCTGGGTGTCCCTATGGATCATGAAAGTTTCTTTTTTTGCTTGTTTAACTGTTGAAAGCTCTAAATTTCCCTGAAGGGTTTTTGTTCTTCCCCTTCTCCCGCTTTTACATACCGCTTTATTCACCTTGACCTGGTAGCCTTCTTCGCTATCGGTTTTTACAAATCTATGTTACCAAGTGGTATAGGATACTAAAAGGTTTTCGGTGCTGTTAACATCTGTCGCCTGCACTGCTCCGTAACTCGTAGTCAATGAACCTTTCCACTAGCTTTAAGATCCCGCCTTTCGTTAAATTGAAACAAACAGCCTTTTTACTGTCACAAAATAGTCATTTTCTCAGAGAAGATATTTCAATAGGAGTTGATCTTCGTAGATAACAAATTGAACCACCTCTACACGGAGAAAAATTGTGCCTTTGACGCAGAAGTGCTGGATAGACCAGACATAAAAACACCCCTTGCAATCGTAAACACGTTCAAACAGAACCCGTTAAGCCCGGGCGAGGCGATAACGCATTACCTCAATCGAGCTAACAAACATTCGAGAAAATATTTATATATATTCATTCATTGATTAATAATTGAAGATAGGATGAAAGAATACAAAGTACGAGTAATAATTGAACCATGCGAGGAAGGCGGATATTTTGCTACGTGCCCAGCCTTGCAGGGATGTCATGCAGAAGGTGAGAGCTACTTAGAGGCATTGGAGAACATTCAGGATATTATCAGAATCCATCTTGAAAGCCGCACGGAATTAGGGGCGTTAACATCTGACCAAGCGGAAGTTGCCAGTGCGTTGGATACATTCAAAGTGGAATTATTGGTGCCGGTAAGCGTATGAGTAAAAAGCTTCCTGCTGTGACAGATAGAGAAGTTATCAAGGTTGCCAAAAAGCTTGGATTTACGTTCTACAGGCAAGCAAAGGGCAGTCATGAAGTTTGGCGTAGAGTAAGTGACGGGCGACATACTG
>CAZOEM010000585.1:0-2300 GCA_964578735.1 uncultured Halobacteria archaeon
CCTTTACTACACTCTTCTCCTTTATGCGCACTATCAATCGCATAATATCACCTCCAGTGCTTTATTTGTTCTTATTATTCTGCTATTCTTTTTCAGTTTCTCCAATACCTCTGCCGATAATTCTTCGACTTCAACAATATATCTCATGTGATCCCATCCTTTCCTCTTTTCCATATTTCTCGTAGATATTTCTCAATTTCTTCCTTTAAATCCTCCCTTTCCAAAGCAAGATATATAATCGCTTTTACATATCCAAGCTTATCCCCCGCATCATATCTCCTCTGTCCTGACATCTTCATAGCAATCACTCCTTAAGGACCTCCTTCATTCTCTCCACGAACTATATGAATGCAGTGCCTTTTAATCATCGGTTGAATATCCAAATAAGATTTGAGCGTATCCACTTTAACCCTTTGCAACGCTATTTCATCTCTTTTATACAACAGCTTCCCTTCTTTTAAAACCCTAAATCTTATCGTTGGCGGAAGATCCCAAAATATAGAAATATCTATATCAGAAATTGGCTTTGCATTACCTTTTACATAAGAACCAAATAGATATATCGCTTCAACTTCATCATTGCTCCTTAGTTCGTTCATTATTAACTTTATCCACTCTTTTATGTCCCTTATTAACAGCTTTTTCATGTTAATCCCTCCAAATATCTCATAACTTCTTCAACAAATCTATCTTATTCGTAGTAAGCAAATGATTCTCTAACGCTGGCGATGTGTCAAAATAATCTTCTATCGCTCTTTTGCCTCTTCCTGTGATGATTATAATATCTTCAATCCCTGAAACGATTGCTTCTTCAACAGCAAATTGAATAATGGGCTTATCTATGATGGGCAGCATCTCCTTTGGCATTGATTTGGTAACGGGGAGGAATCTTGTTCCCAATCCGGCTGCCGGTATAACAGCTTTTCTTATCATTCTGCTACTCTATTCACGATCCCATCAAAATCTTTATCAAAACTAGCGATATAATCGATTTCCCTTCCGTTGATAAGGGCTATTGAGGTGCAATCAGTAAAACTCAGCATTTTCTCAGGATATTTTAAAAATGACTTCCACGCTTCGTTGAAGATATCTTTTGATACTGGTAAAATATTTACAATAAATATGCTCATTTTTCATAAAGTATCTCATCTATCTCTTCTTCGCTTGTTACAATGCCCCAATCACTTTGTAGCTTTCTAAAATCCTCTATTTCTCCCTCTGATAATGGCAAGTACACCCCCTTGATGAAACCTTCTTTTGCCTCTCCCACAAGCTCAATAATTCTTGAGAACAGTTCCTGCTGCGTTATCTTCTTCCCAAACCTCAATGTAAGCTCCGATTGTAATCTGTCAAAATCCTTCTTATCTTCTCCCCTCACTTTTATACTTGTGCTCATCACTTAATGTTTATTCCTCTCCGATATATATACCTTTCTTCCTTCGTTCATTCCCTCACCTCATACTTCTCTTTCATTTCTTCATTTATAGCATCCACTGCTTTTAATAATCTTACGTTCCGATATTTCTCAGCAAAAGAGATGAACGCCTTCAAATCCTTCGGCAAACATTTACCTCCAAATGCCTTTCCATGCACAGTTCCATATTTTCCTATTCTCGGGTCAAGACCAACGATATTTTTTGCCACTTCTTTTATGTAGCTCAAGTCTATTTCTCCATTTTCTCTTGTAGGTGTTGGGACGCAGATAAAAGAAATGTTTGAGTTTTCAATGGCGTGGTTTATATCCTTTGTAAATGTAAAATTTGGCAGGTTTTTGTCAACACACTTTTTCTTTTTACAAAAGAAAACCTGTGCTAAAAGAAAATCTTTATTTGATAAACCTTTTCTTTCCAAGAAAAGGTTTCTTCATTTCTTCAAGTGGATGCTTGAGCACGAATACAGGTATTTTTATGTTATTCCCACCAAAAAGAATAACAGAGCCATCTATTACATACGTTTCAACAGACCCTCCAATTCCACTCATATCCTGCTCGGATTTCCTCAATCTAATCATAGTATCATTTCTATTGGCTTTTCGCTAACATATCCCACGTAAACACCCTTAGCACTCCTTGTTTTCTCCTTAACACTCTTTGACAGCTTATCCAAGTCTGTATCTGCATCTATCACTCTCTGATTCCACACGGCAACAAACTTCTCCTTATATTCTTTCAAAATACCCCCAAAATTATCTATCTTCATTACCGCGATGTTTCCAAGATATTTGCTCGCTAATGATTTATCCCTCGCAACTTCTCTAACGGTTAACTGACGCAATCCCAAATCACTAAAAACGCCGAAAA
>CAZOEM010000586.1:0-2297 GCA_964578735.1 uncultured Halobacteria archaeon
TCCGTGTAAATCTGCGTCTTAAATAGGCAGAAGTTATACTTTATATACCTTTAAAAAAATCGGCTTAAAAGAGAATTTTGAATATATTACAAAGGAGCGGGTAAAAGTCATGAAAAATCTCGCTCAATATATTGAAGAGGGTGGTTTTCCGGAATATTTGAAATATGTGGAGAATGATATACTTCGCAGGCTCTTCCGTGATGTAATCTTTAGAGATATACTCGTGTGATATGGCGTCCGCGAGACGAAGACATTTCAGGAGATTGTCAACTACCTTGTGGCGAATGTCTCAAACACCATCAGCTACAACAGATTAAAGAATATCTTTCATCTTGGGCGTGTGAATACTGTGAAGAATTATACTGAATATCTGGAGAACTGTTTTTTATTCACCTTCACAATCATCGTCAGATTCAAATCATTATTCACTATCTTCTCATATTCCCCTTTTATATGCGGTTTTATCTTCTTCATATCCCATACTCCGGATATTATCTCCCCTATCAACTCACCATCATCAAAAACTCTCACCACGCTGTCTCTCTCTGAGACCACTACGGCAACGGCATCTGTTTCTTTTGAGATGGAGGCGGCAGCCATGTGCCGGGTGCCAAAACCCATTGGGAGGTCTATATTTCTGGATTCTATATGCCTTGCTGCGGAAAGGACATAGCCATCGTTGCTGATGACAAAAGCACCGTCCAGTTTCGCAAGTTCTTTTATTGTTCCCTGGATGTTTGCATCCCTTATGTCCTTTACCTCCTTTGGGTAATTAGCAACTGGGTCTAAGATCAGAGGCCGTGATTTATCTAATACTTCTTCTTCATCCCCAACCACAAATAGTGCTCCTATCCTCCTCGCCTGGTCTACACTCTGTCGTACTATACCCACTGCTATTTCTATCACCGTTTCTAACACCTCGGAGTTGCATTTCCTCTCTTCCCTACAAATTCTCTCCACCATTTTATTCTATCGTATACAAATTATATTGTGTCGGGTAAAGCTTTCTTTAAACCCGTTAATAAAAAATTAACTAAACAAATACGCTTTTTTTTAAATAAGATCATAGATAATATATAGAATGAAAAATCGTGGATATTTTGATAACGCATTTAAGAAAGTATTTGTAAAGGCCTATTCTCCTTCACATATTACCGGCTTCTTTGAGATATGTGATAATAAGAACCCATTGTATAAAGGCTCTGTTGGCTGTGGCCTTGTATTAGCATCGGGTTGTGTAACGGAAGTTTCGCTCAATAACCAGGTAAAGCTAGAGATAAACGGTATGGAAGAAGATGCGAATACCACCAAATATGTTCTCGATAATTTGGCGGGTGAGTCAAAGATAATAGTATCTACGGACTTTGAAGTGCCTATCGAATGTGGATTCGGCGCAAGTGGCGCCGGTGCTCTCAGCACAGCCATCGCCTTAAACGAACTGTTATCGCTTAACATGACGCTGAACGAGATAGCGCAAATAGCACACTGTGCCGAAGTGGAAAACAACACGGGCTTAGGGGATGTAATTGCAGAGGCCTATGGTGGTATAGTAATAAGGACGAAACCCGGTCCCCCAGGGATAGGTGTAATTGATGGAATACCGCTAAGGAACGAGAAAATAAGCTATGTTGTGCTTGGTAAAAAACTGACAAGGACGGTATTAGAGGACGGGAATGCGGAAATAAAGAGAAGAATAAACGAATATGGCCGTGCAGCGCTGAAAAAGCTGATGCAAAAGCCCACGTTAGAGAATTTTATGCTCGTATCAAGAAATTTCTCCCTGCAGGTCGAAACGATAAGTGATAAATGCCATGATGCGATAGAGGCTGTGGCGGCAGAGGGCAAGGTAGCCAGTGTAGCGATGTTAGGCGACACGGTATTTGTTATTGGCGATAGTGAAGCATTGAGCGAGTTTGGAGCAGTAAAAGAGAGCAAATTATCCTATTCCGGTGCGAAAATCATTTCATAACCCTCGCCCAACTTTAAATGTGTGTCCTTCCCTTTCAGATATATGGTACGAACAAAGCACAGATGCACGGTCTGTGGCAAACCCGCATTGTATAGATGCAAGTACTGCGGCGATACCCTCTGCAAGGACCATCTCTCCCCTGGTATGCACTGGTGCGTTGGACTAGAAGATAATAATAAAAGAGAAGAAAGAGTGACACCAGCAATCGAACTTGAAGCTGACCATAGAAGCTGGGGGAAAAAAAAGGTTACAAATCCGCTTGGCATCTTATCCGGTAACTGTTCGTATTTACTTTTAGCTCTCATATCCGTCTCTTTTGTTTTACAAT
>CAZOEM010000587.1:0-2291 GCA_964578735.1 uncultured Halobacteria archaeon
GCCGAAAAGGCAATCCGCGATGTAGCTTCCATGTCAACAGACCACCCGATTACACAGATTTTCACGAGAAAAAGAATAATGCTGACATAGTTTTAGTAGACCATTAACTACTTTACAGCATAAATTTTAGTTCGCTGTACAAATACTATAAATTAATAAATTAGAGAACAGCAGGGGCTTCCGCCAAATTCCCACATGTTAGTTTTGCTTGTTTCAATACAAGTTCTGTAGCAACTTTCTGCTTATCTGGCGGATAATCATATTTTCTGAGTAATCGTTTAATATAAACCCGTAATTTAGCCTGAATATTCTCCCTTAAAGTCCAATCAATGGACAGATTATTTCTTATTGTTTTGCTTAGTTCCGTGGCCATTGTTCTTAAAGTCTCATCACCCAAAACTTGAACGGCGCTGTCGTTATCTGCCAGTGCGTCGTAGAAAGCAAGCTCTTCTTCTGTTAAATTTAACTCCTTCCCTCGATTCTTATCGTCTCTTATCTTCTTTGCCAAATTCACTAATTCTTCTATTACCTGTGCAGTCTCAATGTTTCTGTTTTGGTATCGTTTAACGGTTCTTTCGAGCATTTCGGCAAAAGACCGGGCTTGCACAATGTTTCTCTTTTGCATTGTTTTTATTTCATCATTGAGTAGTTTTTTTAACGTTTCTAACGCTAAGTTCTTGTGTTCCATGCCCTTAATATCTGCAAGGAACGTATCAGACAGTATAGATACTTCGGGGTTCTTTAATCCCGCTGCTTTGAAAATATCAACTACTTCATCAGTGGCTATTGCTTTGGATACGATCTGTTTAATCGCCGAATCTAATTGCTCTTCGCTTTTACCTCTGGTAATTGTAGTTTTAGCTAAAGACGCTTTAACCGCCTGGAAAAAACCGACTTCGTCGCGGATTTTTAGTGCCGCTTCATTTGGGACAGCCAATGCAAATGCTTTTGAAAGTTCCGTCACATATTTGAGTAATCTTCCTTTGCCATCATCTTGTTTTAGAACATAATCAATAGCAGCAGGGATTAATGCCATTTTATCGTTTGGCGTGCCAGTAAAGAATTTTTCATAGTTAAAGCCATGGAATAAATTAACCAGAATCTCATATTTTTCTAGCATTACGTTAACAGCATCTTCCTGATTGAATGTGGGTTTGCCTTTGCCGCCGCTTTCCGTGTAAGTGGCTAAAGCTTCCTTTAAGTCAGGAGCAACGCCTAAATAATCAACAATTAATCCGCCGGGCTTATCTTTGAAGACTCTGTTGACTCTTGCGATAGCCTGCATTAAGCCATGACCACGCATTGGTTTATCAAAATACATTGTATGTAAGCTCGGTGCATCAAAACCGGTGAGCCACATATCCCGGACAATAGCAATCGTAAATGGGTCTTCCGGGTCTTTGAATCGTTCTGCAAGTTCTCTTCTGCGCGGTTTTGTTCTTACATGCTCCTGCCAACCCAGAGGGTCAGAAGCAGAACCGGTCATAATTACCTTGATTATGCCTTTGTCATCTGCCTTACCATACCATGCGGGTCTTAATTTAACTATTTCATTATGTAAATCAACGCAAATACGCCGGCTCATACAAACTATCATTGCTTTGCCTTCCATTGCTTCCTGCCTCTGTTCAAAATGTTTAACAATATCCTTTGCTATGAGACCAATTCTCTTTTTACTGCCGACTACAGCTTCTAATTGCGCCCATTTTGATTTTAATTTCTCTTTTTTGGTAACCTCTTCGTTTTCTGTGACTTCTTCAAATCCGGGGTCTATCTTCGGTCTTTCTTCTTCCCTTAACTTTATTGGCGCTAATCTGCTTTCGTAATAGATTCTTACTGTTGCTCCGTCTTCTACTGACTGCTGTATATCATAAATATCAATATAATCACCAAAGACTGCCGGCGTGCTCCTGTCAGATAGTTCAATGGGCGTACCGGTAAATCCAATAAATGAAGCATTTGGTAGTGCATCGCGAATATGCCTCGCAAAGCCGTGAATAAACTCATATTGGCTCCTGTGTGCTTCATCTGCAATTACGATTACGTTTTTCCTTTCTGACAGAACGGGATAGGTACCCCCTTTTTGTTCGGGGAAGAATTTCTGGATTGTTGTGAACACTATACCGCCGGAAGCCACATTCAGGCTCTTCTTGAGGTCTTCCCGGTCTTTTGCCTGCGTTGGTGACTGTCTTAGTAACGACCCGGAAGCGCTGAAAGTATTAAATAGCTGGTCATCTAAATCGTTCCGGTCGGTCAATAGAACAATAGTCGGATTTTCCAGTTTTTTATGC
>CAZOEM010000588.1:0-2288 GCA_964578735.1 uncultured Halobacteria archaeon
TTGTTCTTGTAGAAGGCGACACGAACACCGTTTTAGCAGGTGCTTTAGCCGCTTCTAAGCTTCAGATCAAAGTTGGTCATGTAGAGGCAGGCGTAAGAAGCCATGATAGAACCATGCCAGAAGAGATAAACAGAGTTTTAGCAGACCACGTTTCAGATTTTTTGTTCGCTCCCACAGAAAAGGCAAGAGAGAATTTATTGAATGAGGGAGTAGAAGAAGATAAAATCTCCGTTACTGGCAATACAATTGTGGATGCAGTTTATCAGAACTTGGAGATTGCAAGAAGAAAGGCAGATGCTTTAACCAAACTCAATTTAAGTACTAAAGAATATTTCCTTATGACTGCACATAGACAAGAGAATGTGGATGCTAAAAATAGGTTAAAAGGCATTTTGGAAGGATTAGTATTGGTTTACCACGAATTCAATATTCCTATAATATACCCAATCCATCCGAGAACGAAGAAAAGGATAAAGGAATTCGGATTAGAAAATCCCGAAGGAGTTGAGTTAATCAAACCTCTTGGGTTCCTTGAGTTTTTACAATTGGAAGCAAATGCCAAACTTGTCTTGACTGATTCCGGAGGAGTCCAAGAGGAGACGTGCATACTAAAAGTTCCTTGCGTTACATTAAGGGATAACACTGAGAGACCGGAAACTTTAGAAGTTGGAAGTAATGTTTTAGCTGGGGCAAATCGAAATAAGATTTTAGAAGGCGTTAAGTTCATGTTAAGTAAGGAAAGAAATTGGCACAATCCATTTGGCGATGGAAAATCGGGAGTGAGAATTGTTGGAATATTGGAGGCAGCATTAGCATGAAGATATGCGTACTCGGCTTAGGCTATATAGGGCTTCCTACTGCATGCCTTTTCGCCAATGCCAACCATGAAGTCATTGGTGTAGACATCAACCAGGCGACAATAGAAAAGTTAAATCATAACGAATTACCCTTTGAAGAAAATGGCCTTACAATTTTATTCGAGAACGCATATCCAAATATGCGCTTTGAGACACAAGTAGAAGAAGCGGACGTATTCATCATTGCAGTCCCAACACCGCTAAATAAAGAGATGAAAATGGCCGAGTTGAAGTACGTACGATCAGCCGCAGAGATGATATACCCACAATTAAGAATAGACAACCTTGTTATCCTAGAATCAACCGTTCCACCGGGAACATGAGATAAGCTATTAGTTCCGGTATTAGAGAAATCGGGATTAAAAGTGGGTAATTTTCGGCTGGCACATTGCCCGGAAAGAGCCATACCCGGGAATACCATTTACGAGATGGTGAATAATGACCGAATCATAGGTGGCATAGGCACAGTCGATTTTTCCAGTGAAATTGCTATATCCTTGAATTTCACCGCAGAGCACACAGAGAGCGCAGAGGCATCAGAAAAAACAAGTAATGGTTGGAACCGTCTTAAAACTCTGCGTACTCGGCGATCTCCGCGTTGATAAATCACTGACTTTTTAGACTGTGCCGGTGGCATAGATGAAAAATCTACGGAATTGGCAAAATCATTGTATTCCTGCTTTGTAAAAGGGAATTTCTATTTGACCAAGACCCTAACCGCAGAATTTGTTAAGCTGATGGAGAACACGTTCAGGGATATAAATATCGCACTGGCAAATGAATTCGCGCAAATATCAGAAGAATGTGGCGTAAACGTTTGGGAAGCAATAGAATTAGCGAATAAGCATCCGCGGGTGAACGTACTGAAACCAGGTCCGGGTGTTGGCGGGCACTGTATTGCAATAGACCCGTGGTTCTTAACAGAAAACTCAACCCGATGCAGGATCGTTTCATTGGCGAGAGAGATCAATGAAGGCATGCCAAATCATATTTTGCAGATCGTTAAAAGACTGGTAGACGATATAAAAGATCCAGTAATTACTGTTTTTGGCGTTGCTTATAAAGGTGGTGTGGACGATACAAGAGAGACGCCCGCTTTAAAGTTCATTAAGTTGGCTGAGAATGAAGGGTATAAAGTAAAAGTGCATGATCCTCATGTTAAAGAATTTGAGTATGAGGTTTTAGGGTTGGAAGAGGCTGCTAGGGATAGTGATTGCATTGTATTAATCACGGATCATCTGGAATTTAAAGAGGTTGCACCAGAAGGAATATTCAAGATTATGCGTAATAAGAATGTCGTGGATACGGGGAAGATGTTGGATACCAAGCGATGGAAAGAAGCAGGATTTAGCGTGAAGGTGTTGGGAGACGGGAAATGATATTATCAATTAAACTACAGATATATTGAAGATATGCAAATCCAAGAAGAAT
>CAZOEM010000589.1:0-2288 GCA_964578735.1 uncultured Halobacteria archaeon
ATGACCGCGGACGAAGAGGTTGAAATGCTATTCTATGATTATAACAAGCCAGTCGTGATAGAGTTGCCAGAAGCGGCAGAAGCGGCTGTCGAGCCGCCTTTGATGCCGATGCCGGATCAATCCGCTTTTAATCAAACCGCACTAAATCAAACAGCTACTGCAACCGAATAAGTACGCAAGAGGATTTTCTCCTCTTCTTTTTTTCTTGAAACAGAAAAAGCACTCGCTCGAAATTCAATACTTTCCCGCTTATTATCTCTATCCCTTCCGCACTCAGAATACCGCCTCCTGGAACTTTACGGCCATAGATTAAAATATAATGCAGTTCATATTAGAAACGATAGCGTATGCAAGAAGTAAAAGCGGTAAAAATCCTGGATACAACATTGAGAGATGGCGAGCAAACCCCGGGGGTATCGCTAACGCCGGAACAGAAGCTGCAGATTGCTAAACAACTGGACTTATTAGGCGTTGACATCATAGAAGCGGGAACTGCGATTATTTCGGAAGGCGAGCAAAAGGCGATAAAGGCAATAGCAGGTGAGGGATTAAAAGCAGAAATCAGCGCCTTTGCACGGCTTTTGAAGGGCGATATTGACGCTGCGATTAAATGCGGTGTTGACACGGTTAATTTAGTTGCCCCTGTTTCGGACGATCACATAAAGAAGAAATTGAGGAAAGATCGTGAAACGCTAAGAAACATGACCATTGAGATGTCAGAATATGTAAAAGGGCATGGCTTAATGGTGGAAATCAGCGCGGAAGACGCATCAAGAGCGGATATGGTGTTTTTAAAATCATTCTTTTACGATTTGGATCATATTGTTGACCGTTTAAGCTTCTGTGATACCGTTGGCGTGCTCTATCCGGAACGTACGAAGGAGCTGTTTCAGGCTCTTTGTAGTTGCGACACGCCCGTATCCGTACACTGCCATAATGACTTCGGGTTGGCGACTGCGAATTCCGTAGCTGCTGTTATGGCGGGTGCAAAGGTGGTGCACGTAACGGTAAATGGACTTGGCGAAAGAGCGGGGAACGCATCCTTAGATGAGGTGGTAATGGCCTTAGAACTGCTCTACGACGTAAAGACGAATATAGCGAAGGAGAAGATGTATGAAACATCACGAGTAGTTATGAATCAGACAAAGATGCCTGTTGCGCCTAACAAGCCGCTCATGGGTGATAATGCCTTCACGCACGAGTCTGGAATGCACGTTCATGGTACCCTGGCGGATAAAAGCTTGTATGAGCCAATTGACCCGGGACTGATAGGCCGGAAGAGGCGATTCGCAATAGGGAAGCATACCGGTAAGGCATCAGTGAAGATGAAGCTGGATGAGATGGGCATATCGGCAGATGATAAGCAAATGCAGAAGATATTGACCGAAGTGAAAGAGCTCGGCGATAAAGCTAAACTGATTACAGACTCGGATTTCCAGGCAATAGTAGAGGATGTATTACATATAGAGCGAGAGGAGAAGATAAAACTTGTTGACCTATCTGTGGTATCGGGTAAGAACGTGTACCCAACGGCGTCATTGCGATTGCAGATAGATGGCGAAGAGGTAGTGGAAGCGGGTGTCGGTATTGGCCCAGTGGATGCAGCAATAAACGCATTACGGAAGGCTATGGCGGGGATGGAGATGAACGATTTGCGCCTTGAAGAGTATCACGTGGACGCTATCACCGGTGGAACAGATGCACTGGTGAATGTCTTAGTGAAGATGAGCAGGGGTGATGAGACGATAACAGCAAGCGGTGTGAGTGCAGACATTGTGATTGCGTCTGTATACGCACTAATTGATGGTGTGAATCGGTTGTATCGTTGATGAAAACTATAACTCGCAAGAAGGTATAAAATCCCACGATTGGATAAAGAAATATGGTGCTCCCCCTTTATAGTTGGGGTATTTATTTTCATTCATTTTCAACTTTTACCACTAATGCAATAATAAAAAGATGAGTGAAGAATCTAAAAAAAACGAGGACGCAAGCGTAAGGATCATGATCAGGAATGGACACCAAAAGAACGGTGGACAAGAATACAAGTGTAATCGGTGCGAAGCGCGATTCAATAGAAGAAAAGGGACACCATTAGAAGGTCTTCGCACGCCGAGTTTGACGCTCGGCAAGGGCAAAGGGAAACAAAAATCATCAGACATTCTTTACTCATCGCTCACCCAAGAACGCCTTCTTAATCTCATCATTCTTAAGTAGATTCTCTGCTTTATCCTCTAAAAAGATTTTACCGATTTGAAATACGTAGCCTCTATCTGCGAACTCCAAAG
>CAZOEM010000590.1:0-2287 GCA_964578735.1 uncultured Halobacteria archaeon
TTCTTAAACCAATAGTGAGCGTTTTGCCAGAAAGCTATTACGGAATTCCAATACCGAAAGATATATTTCTAAAGTTATTTAAGGAGAAAGAGATAGAAGATGCATTTGTGTACATAGAGACTGTTCTTAAAGCGTTTTACAAAAATGGATATGCCCCCGTGCTGGTAATTGACGAGTTGCAAGTAATCGGGGACCTAAAAGTGGACGAGTTGCTGATTTATAAACTCTTTAATTTCTTTGTGCGATTAACGAAGGAGTTGCATTTAGTCCATGTATTTGTAATTTCTTCTGATTCGTTGTTCATCGAGCGAGTTTACAGCGAGGCGATGCTTCATGGACAGTGCAGATATTTGCTGGTAGATGACTTTGATGAAGGGACAACAATGGCTTTTTTGGCGAATAATGGATTTCGCGATAAGGAGAAGGAACTTGCGTGGGAATACTGTGGTGGAAAGCCGGTATGTTTAGTCGAGACGATAAATAGTGAAAATAGAGAAAAGAATATTAAAGAGATGCTTGAAATAAGAATAGGGCAGATAAAACAGCGAATAGGTGTGTTAAAGATAGTAAGCAAGAGGATTTTGTTTGAAGAAGAAGAAATAGAGATAAGATATGAAGCTATAATCGAAATTCTTAATCGATTTTCAAATGTGGAATTTTACGCGTTTGAAGTAATTACACCGGAAATTACATATCTCGTTAAAGAGAATATTCTCTTCATTGATCCGGTAAAGTGCATAATAAAGCCGCAGTCAAGGTTGGATTTGCTTGCCATAAGGGCTGTAATTAAAAATGGAGCGTGAGAACAGGCAATATAATAGAACAAACTAAAATCTATTATTGACACAGATTAACGCAGATTAACGCAGAAGAAATCAAATCAGTGTAAATCAGTGTAAATCTGCGTCCTAAATTAACTTGACATTGTCAGATTAACCGCAGAGTTCATAGAGAGTGCATAGGATATAGGGTAGCTATGTCCTTTTATCTCCATCACAACCTGAACCAATTTTATTACCCATTGATATGTTGGTAAAAAGTTACCAATACAATCTGCACATGAAAATTTCTCTGCGAACTCAGCGTGCTCTGCGGTAAAACTCCGGTAACCATCTAAAAATCTAGCGATTTCACATCAATATCCGTATCTAAAAGCATATTAATGTGATGCTGAGCACCTAAAAACATCAGCCCGGTCTCTCCTTCTTTTAGTGTTTTGTTTATCAGATCGGCAATAAATTCATCTCGTTTTGACTCTATTTCATTCATTCTCTTTTCAAGATCAGACGGTTTTATTCCGCCTTTTGTTGCGTTCTGAATAAGGTCCCATGCTTCTGTCAGAAGCATGGAGTCTTCTGTTCCTTCGATCATAGCGCCTTTAGTTATGAGTTTTCTTATCAGCATATAGTTTACACTACCCTTATCTGCAGCTCCTTCTATTATTTTGTCGATTAGTTCTACATTAACAGATGGCAAACCCTCTTGATATATCCTTGTTTTACGCCATTGTCGATTTGAAGCTCCGAATTTCTTATCAAGATTTGCCCAGAAGAGTTTAATTGCTGCTTGATGGCGTTCAAATTCGGCGGTTCCAAGCGCATTCTTGGTGATTTCCGCCAGCTTCTCTTTTGCACTACCCATGTCTATCTGACTATGAACGATCGGGACTACAAGTAATTCCCTCATTTACCGTACATAACCTCTGCGAACTCAGTTAGCCGATCTATGCCTTTGATTTCATAAGGGAACAAAGGCATCGTCACAATCTCAAATTCCGAGAACCTTTTGCTAATATCCGCCATGTATTTATCCTGCTTTCTCTTCCTGGAAGCGCAAAAACTGCACTTGCCTTCTAAAATGACCTTGTTGGCGATTGCATTCACGGACCGGATATTGAGATTCCTGAGGTCGGTGAGAAGTCGCTCGGTCTCAAATACGCTCATCCCCTCTAAGATAATAACAGGAACGAACTCAGTCTTTTCCGCATCTTTTAAGATAGTTTCCATATCAATGACTAAAAGCGGATTCTGATTTACTCCTCGTAACACTCTCTTCAGTATATACTTTTGTGGCATTTCCACTCGTTTTTGGCGCTTTTTCAAAGCCATCAAAAGTGTATTCCGGTTCTTCCACCTGTGCGTTACTCATCTCTATCTTTCTCGTGAATATCTGTATAATCTTGTGGATAACTACTTGTATTTCCCGTATTTCGTCCTTAACCCCTCCATCTCCTTTATTGCTGTTTCCAAATGTCCTTTCTGCTCCTTCATCCGATCTTGTATCTCTT
>CAZOEM010000591.1:0-2281 GCA_964578735.1 uncultured Halobacteria archaeon
TCTATTCTATTCTATTCTATTCTATTCTATTCTATTCTATTCTATTCTATTCTATGAACCCGTAAAAACTTAAGAATCTTTTCGGGACAGTAGCATCTGTGTAAATCAGTGAAATCTGTGTCTTTGTATGATAATTATCAAAATTGGTAAACTATTTACTGGGTGTTCCCTAAAACATTAATAAATAATGAAAATGCCCGATTAGGAGAATTTCCACACCCACTACAAAGGTTATAAATAATCTTTGTGCTTAACCTTAGTTATAATTCTTTCACCAGCCCTTGTTTTCAGTTCTACCTTTGGTTTCAACACCAGCCCTTCCATCAGAAAATTGCCCCAATGCGAGTTGAGTTCATGCTTCTTGATTATATCGACCGCTTCTAGCAACGTACCTTCTCCCACAATAGGAACCACATCTAAGGTAAATTTTGAAGCAATATCTTCAACACTGTCTCGCTTTAGCCACCAGCCATCTATTAGGACGTCAAAAAGAACGAATCCAACACCTTTAGGTATATACTTACCGCCGCCTTTCTGGATGCCTGCGCCTATGCCCTCTCCGTACAAGCACATAGGAGCTTCCGGATAGTTCGTCTCAAATATCTCAACAGGAAACAATTCGTCTAGTTTCGCTAACATTTTTGGATACATTTGTGCTTCGTCCGTTCTACCGCGGAACTCAAGTGTTTGATCAGTATTTGCATCTTCTTCTTGGCACGGGTTCCAAAGGACTCTTATGTTTGTCCCGTCAACCTTTTCAGTCCATACCCACACGTTATCACGCAGATACTCTAATTCGGGCGTGCTGAATACACCTTCGATGAATCGGTGCGTTGTGTCGTCCCGTTTGTAGATTGATTGGATTTTTGGATATGGTATCATTTTTTCTTCTTTTGCGAGGACAATGTTTGATAACTTAGTATCGTATGAATCAACGACTTTGACCTTTTACAGTAATAGGATATGTTTTTCTTATTTCCTTATCTTTAAATATTTGCTCATCATATACTACACTAAAGAACCGGTAGAAGGTCTCCATTAATCCCGTATTCTTTTGTTTCACCCTCTTCCATTTAAGGATGGCATCTTTTACCTCTTCCATGAATATCCCTCGAAGCCGCATCTGTTCAATCGCATGCTTACATCGCTTGTGATTCCAATTGATTTTGAGTCCCACATAATAGTGCCACATAATACCTGTATTTTTTGTTTTATTATTAACCTATCAGCATGCTTTGCATTTCCTCTACAAAAAATTAAAAAATATAGAATAAAAAATCAATCAATACACTACTTTAAATCGGTGTTAATATGCGTTAATCTGTGTCTTAAAAATCATTGAAAAATGATACAGTTCTGGTAAATTATTATTTGTGAGTTCCCTAAGGAACTGTACCTTCTGTATCACCTTCAACCTTCTCAATGAGCTGGTAAATATGGTCCTTGTAGGTGACGGTAGTAGTAATAATGTGGGTGACGAGAACGGTATATTCGTCAATATTATCGTAACGGATCTCTTGTCTTGTGAATCTGCCAATTTCTTCGGAGTAATCCTGGAATAGAGTAGTGGCTACAGTTTGAGGGGTCATGCCAATATAATGCCAAATATCACAATCGTTGCTGTAGAAGCTGGGTCCTAAATCATCATGGGCATACCCTGCTACCGTACGATGTATTTTGTCGATGTGTACTTCCTCATCCTCATACTTCCACCTGTGGATTTCTTTCATCGCGCCGTCATCTGCGCTTGCAACCGCAGTAGACATCGCAAGTATAGAAATAACTAAAATCCTTGTTAAGCCAATGTACACATATTTCTTGCTATTCATTTTTTTAGTTCCCTTTTTCGCCATAGGTTGAAATATCCGGATATTCCTCGAGATGTTCCTCGATGACTTGTTTTGCTGCTTTTTCTTTCGTTTTGCGAATGACAAAGTGTTTTTTGTAGCCTTCTTTATAGTTATTTGGGATTGTATTAAGGCGTTTACCTTCGAGTTTTAATCGAAACCAACCTTCTCTTCCTTCTATACTCTCAATTAACCCAAGAGCTTCACCTTCTCCTATAAAATGATCGGATATTTCTTTACCAATTGTTTCACAAGCATAATGAGCAAGATTTGTATGAGACTTACAAAATTGTTCTACGGAATTTATTGAAAACTCCTTAAGAGATGCATCAGCACGCATGTTGTTTCTAACTATTTCTACAACTATTTTACTGCCTATTCGGTGCGGTATTGACCAAGTGAGATTTTTACAAAAATAGTAAAAAAATGGTAAA
>CAZOEM010000592.1:0-2278 GCA_964578735.1 uncultured Halobacteria archaeon
CTTTGTGAGCGTGTTTAGCCGTGATATGATCCATCTATCCATTGCATTCCGCCTCTCCACGGGGATATTCTTCTCATTTGGATTGAACTCATCTATGACCGCGTAAGTAACGAAGAAGAAATACGAGTTCCAGAGTGTATTCAAGAACTTCTTCTGCTTCTCTATTATCCCCTGCTCGGTGAACCGTACATCATCGGATAGAGGGCCTGCGGTAAAGAAATACCATCTCAACGCATCTGCCCCTTCCTTATCCAGTGCAGCGGTTATATCAACTACGTTCCCCTTGCTCTTACTCATCTTCACGCCCTTATCATCCAGGATATGACCTAGCGAAAGCACGTTTAGATAGGGCGGGGCATCAAAGATAGTGGTTGAGATCGCAAGCAGGGAATAGAACCATCCTCGAGTCTGGTCTATCGCTTCTGTAATGAAATCAGCGGGGAAGTTCCGCTCGAACGCGTCCTTCTCAAATGGGTAATGCCATTGCGCAAATGGGGCTGCACCTGAGTCATACCAGCAATCTATAACATCATCTACCCTTCTCATTTCTCCGCCACAATCCTCACACTCAAACACTACATTGTCTATGTAAGGTCGATGCAAGTCGCTGTAAACCGAATTCTTTGCCCTTTCTTTCAGCTCCTTCACACTACCTACACAGAACTCCTTACCACAATTGGCACATATCCATATATTCAACGGTGTACCCCAGAACCGCTCCCGGCTAAGTGCCCAATCCTCAATGTTATCTAAGAAGTTACCGAATCGCCCATATTTCAAATGCGGTGGATACCAATTGATTTTTTCGTTATTTGCCATCAAATTATCACGTAACGATTTCATTGCTATGAACCATGATTCACGTGCGTAATACAAAAGGGGCGACCCACAGCGCCAGCAAAATGGATACGAATGCGAATACCGCTCCTCTTTGTATAATATACCTCGCTGATCCAACATTTCTATTATCTGCCTATCGGCATCCTTCACGAACATACCTTCCAGTGGCGGAACTTCGCTCGTAAAGCGACCTTCGGCATTCACGGGCTGAGAAAAGCCCAGCTTCTTATCTCGACATATCCCATAATCATCTTCGCCAAATGCCGGTGCTATATGAACAATGCCCGTACCTTCATCCAGAGTAACGAAATCAGCGGTGATTACTTTCTGTGAATCACCACCCTCTATCGTTGCGAAATCAAAAAGCCGTTCGTATTCCAAACCTTCCAAATCGACACCCGTATACCCTTCTATTATTTCATATTCCGATTCTAAAACATCTAATCGCGATTCCGCGAGTATCATGTCCTCTTCTTTTGCTCTGTCTTTAACTCTCACCTTTACATATCTATGTTCCGGATGAACGGCAAGTGCAATATTGCCCATCAATGTCCAGGGCGTAGTTGTCCATGCTAATAGATACGTATCCTGCTGCTTCAATTTGAACTTCACATATACTGAGGGGTCTTCTACATCGCGATAGCCCTGTGCTACTTCATGACTACTTAGCGTGGTCTCACACCTGGGGCAGTAAGGAACGACCTTATGCCCCTTATAAAGCAAACCCTTTTTCCAGGTCTCCTTTAACGACCACCAGACGGATTCGATATACTTGTTATCAAAAGTGATGTAGGGCGAATCCATATCAATCCAGAATCCCACCCGTTTCGTGGCATTTACCCATTCTTTTTCATAACGGAAGACGGAATCTTTGCATTTCTTGTTGAACTTCTCAATACCGTAGTTCTCTATCTCGCCTTTGGTATTAATCCTCAGATTTTTCTCCACTTCTATCTCCACCGGAAGACCATGGGTGTCCCAGCCCGCTTTCCGCTCTACGTAATAACCCTGCATGGTTCTGTATCGCAGCACAAGGTCTTTCACTACCCGCGTGAGTATATGCCCGGGATGTGGGAGGCCATTAGCAGTTGGTGGACCCTCAATAAAAACGAACTTCTTACCGCCTTTACGCTGAGTTACGCTGCGCTCAAAGGTGTCTTCGCTATCCCATAGCTCTAATATCTCTTCTTCCAACTTCACGAAATCCGGTCTTTGCCTTTCGCTTCTGAAATACGCCATATCTCCTTCTCCGTCTAAATAATGTACTCTTAGTTTATGAAGATATAATCATTATGCACTTCTAAAATAGTTTTTGTTTTTATTTGCTTTTTACGTTTTCGTAACTCTTCTTCTTCTTCTGCATTTTTCAACGTATGCCGGAAATTGAGAATATACCGAAAAGCATTTATGTACCTTTTACCTTTCTAATCATTTAGTG
>CAZOEM010000593.1:0-2273 GCA_964578735.1 uncultured Halobacteria archaeon
TGAGGTTACATGATATTAAAATCAAATTTTGTAATAAAAAGTGTTATATCCAATCGAGCGTATTTGATAACATAGTGATGTGTCTGAGTGTCCTACCTTCATTCCAAACTCAACCATTATCCCTCAATTTACGAACTTCTGGAACATCTAATAAAGCAGTTTCACCAAATTCCACTCGCCCAATTACAAAGCGAGTATATTCATGTGTTCCTGCTAACATTTCTGATATTGCTTCCGAAATTAAAGCGATTTCAAAAGAAGAAATATCTTTTACCAGCCAGGTAGATAAAATATCCAGCGTTTCTTTGATTAAATCCGCATGATTATATAGTGGAGAGATGCATTCCCGCATCAATGCTTTTGCCTTATCGTTAGAATAAGTTCCCTGTATATCTCTCCTTTTCAAATCCCTTAATAACTCTATAACTTCCCTTCTTATGTCAGGATTTCTTATAAGTTCTATAATTGTAGGGCGGTAATCGTCCAAATTTGGAGCTAGTTCACCAAAATCTTTGGAAACAGGGGTTTTAGAATTCAAATAAGCATATATAAGATTAAGTGATTCTTCTGGCATAAGTGGGGCAATTTTTGAAAGTAAGTTCAATCTTTTCTTTCTCTCATATCCTGATGTACCATCGGTTTCATTTATCCAGGTATTTATAATATCTGCGAGGATTTCTCGGATTACAGATAAATCTCCATATTTTGAAGCGGCACTTAGATTTATCAGCACTCGCTCTGTGAAAATAGGAAGCCATGTCTTTATTAAGCTTTTTATAGTGTAGTCATCGGAGTCCTTTTCTAAGTTATAAGCGAGATAAAGATATCCTTTCATATCGGGATTAAACCTTAAGGATTTTCCCACCTCTCTTAAGACTCCGGATTTTAAAAGTTGATCAATGGACATACTTACTGAGTATTTATCAATACCAAAGTGTTTGCTCAAAGTTTCAATAACTCTGCTATCGTTGTTAGAAAATGGTACAATACAAGATAGAGTAAGCATAAAACTCGTAATTTTGCCCTTATTCAAAAATGGGCATTTTTCTGTTTCATAATTAATATCATTGACCATCTTTTCTTTCAATGTAGCAATGTCAGTAGTATCTTTCCCTTTTATTTGCCTTCCAATCCACACTATTATGAAAGGATTAGGATAAAGAGACACTATCAACTCTTCGTCTTTCAGTTTGTCTTCCTCTGCGGCCAATTGTAAAAGATGGATTAAATCGTCCTTTGACCAATCAGAAATGCACACCTCCATATAAGACTCTTCACACCGTAAGTCCCCTATAACACGCTGAATAGACTGTAACCCTGAAGTCCTTGTTCCCAAAATAACTTTTATTGACATTCCTTGGGACTTCGCAAATGCTAAAAAGGGACTAACTTCTTCCAAATATCGATCTGCATCGTCAAACATTAATAAATATCTCCGCCCACTTACAATTTCGTCTTGTATTGCATCTTCTATCTTTCTGTATGAGGGTTCTACTATCCTGAGCGATCTACTTGTATCTATTTCATGTGAAATTTTAGCAATTTCTCTCAACAAATGGGATTTCCCGTACCCTCCCGGTGCGGAAATAACCAGATCATTCATTTTGTCGTTAAGAATAAACTCTTTAGCACTTTCAATGTATACCCTAAACTTTGGATTTTCTGTAGCAGAAACGGGAAGCAAGTGCTGCTCTTGACCAAAATGAGTATTCCAAGGAACAAACTTAGGAAACTGCGGGTCTCCAAAAAATAAATGTTTCAAAAATGGTTGTTTCTCTATTCGCATATTTAAATTTTCCCTATGCCAAACACCCAAAGTCTTCAATTCGCTATGATTTAAAGATTCTAATTCTTTAACTTGATCCACTGTGAGTTCTGCGTTCGTCACAATTCTTAAGTGGTCCACCTTGTTGCTCAATGCTTTTTGTATTTCTTTCTTCATCTCCCCTTTTAAATGCTTTACTGCTTCCGTAAATGATTTTTTGGTCCATTTCGACTGAATAGACCACTTTCCGGATACATTTTCATAGGGATAAAATCCCTCATAATAACCATCCCAACCTCCATCCGCTCCAATATATGGACTGCTGGGGATAAAACCGGGTGAATTACACTCTAAAGCAAAAATGTGATTTACTAGACGCTGAAAAGTTTTATCGTTATCTATTTTTGCCAAATCAATCATCTTTTTTTCCTCCAATTTTATTAAAGTAACGATTACTTGATTTTTCTCCATTTGCCTATTTTAGCGTTTTTTCAAGAAATTGATTTAG